>NZ_JBSFKQ010000012.1:0-152495 GCF_053598615.1 Kitasatospora sp. NPDC001095
GACAGCTACACCGACAACCGCCGCACCGGATCGTTCCTGCTCATCGACCCGGCCGACGGCACCACCCTCACCGCCGGCATGGCGGGCGAGGCCTTCGACACCGCACCGACCACCGGCACACCCGACGAGGAGGACTGGGTCTGATGCCCAGCGAGGCGTTCTCGGGCATGGACAAGGAAGGCGGCCGCATCGGCAGCGGCGTCCTCGGCAGCGGCCAGGGCGGCCTGACCCGATGTGCGGGCCGACAGGGCTGAGTTCGCCCTGTCACCGGGCTGCCCTCCCCCACGGCCGCCCGGCCTGCCCCGGCACACCGCTGCCGCGCGCACCATCTTCCGCACCTTTGGCCCGAGACCGCCTCCTGACGGTCCGTCCGCGAACAGGACTCACCATGGCACCGAACCCGGCACCCTCACACGGCACGCCCCCGCACAGCCCGTCCGCCCACGGCCCGTCCGCCCATAGCCGCCCCCGCCCCCGCGCCGGGCGGATCAGACGGCCCGCCGCCGCGGCCGCGGCCGGCCTGACCGCGGTGGCCCTGCTGTCCGCCTGCGGCTACGGCTCGCAGGCCGACGGCAAGTCCTCCGACACCAAGGCCGGCACGGCGGCCACCGCCGGGGATTCCGGCGCGAAGCTGTCCGCGGACACGGTGAGGATCGGCTACTTCGCCAACCTCACCCACGGCACCCCGCTGGTCGGCCTCCAGGAAGGCATTTTCCAGAAGGAGCTCGGCTCCACCCAGGTCAAGACCCAGGTCTTCAACGCCGGACCCGCCGAGATCGAGGCCCTGAACGCCGGCTCCATCGACATCGGCTGGATCGGCCCCTCCCCCGCGATCAACGGCTACACCAAGTCCGACGGCAAGTCCCTGAAGATCATCGGCGGTTCCGCCTCCGGCGGCGTCAAGCTGGTCGCCAACCCGGACCGGATCGCCTCCCTGGACGACCTCAGGGGCAAGAAGATCGCCACGCCCCAGCTCGGCAACACCCAGGACGTCGCCCTGCTCAACTACCTCGCGGGCAAGGGCTACAAGGTCGACGCGGCCTCCGGCGCCGGTGACGTCTCGGTGGTGCGCACCGACAACAAGGTCACCCCCGACGCCTACAAGTCCGGCTCCATCGACGGCGCCTGGGTGCCCGAGCCCACCGCCTCCAAGCTGGTCACGCTCGGCGCGAAGGTCCTGCTCAACGAGAAGGACGTCTGGCCGGACAAGCAGTTCGTGATCACCAACATCATCGTCTCGCAGAAGTTCCTCAAGGAGCACCCGGACGTGGTGGAGGCCGTGCTGCGCGGCTCGGTGAAGACCAACGCCTTCATCAAGGCCGACTCCGACAAGGCCAAGGCCGACGCCAACGAGGCGATCAGGAAGGAGGCCGGCAACTCCCTGGAGCCCGCCGTCCTCGACCCGGCCTGGGCCGACATCGACTTCCTGGACGACCCGCTGGCGAACACCCTCCAGGCCGAGGCCGACCACGCCGTCACCGCCGGGCTCCTGAAGAAGCCCAACCTGAACGGCATCTACGACCTCACCCTGCTGAACAAGGTGCTCGCCGCCCAGGGCCGGCCGGCCGTCGCGGACGCCGGACTCGGCGCCAAGTAGCCTACGCGGCACAGCCGTTCGCCCCAGCGCCACCGTTCACCGGGGCGCCACCGTTCACCGGGGCACCGCCGTTCACCGCGGCGCCGCCGTTCGCCCCGGCGCCGCCGCCCGTCCCGACTCCGCGGTCCGGCCCCCGCCCGCCCGGTCGATCCCCGATCGATGCCCACCGGGACGGGCGGGGCCCGGGCCCCGGCCCAGACCTCTCCCTCCCGCCCGGAGGACCCCATGACCACTCACGCAGGAGGTGCCCGGATGACTCCGGCACTGACCACCTCGGCGGACGCCCCCGGCGCCGACGCCCCCGGCGGCGCGCCCGCCGTCCGGATCTCGCACGTGCACAAGTCCTTCGGCCGCCCCGGCGCCCGGACCCACGTCCTGGACGACATCACCCTCGACGTCGCCCCCGGCGAGTTCGTCACCCTGCTCGGCGCCTCCGGCTGCGGAAAGTCCACCCTGCTCAACCTGGTCGCCGGCCTCGACCGGCCCAGCGCCGGCACCATCGAGGTGCCCGGCGGCCGCCCCGCGCTGATGTTCCAGGAACACGCCCTGTTCCCCTGGCTCACCGCCGGCCGGAACATCGAACTCGCCCTCAAGCTGGCCGGCGTCCCCCGCCCCGAGCGCCGCACGGAGGCCGAGCGCCTCCTCGAACTCGTCCGCCTCGCCGGTGCGTACGGCAAGCGCGTGCACGAGCTGTCCGGCGGCATGCGCCAGCGCGTCGCCATGGCCCGCGCCCTCGCCCAGGGCAGCCAGGTGCTGCTCATGGACGAGCCCTTCGCAGCCCTCGACGCCATCACCCGCGACGTCCTCCACGACGAGATCACCCGCATCTGGGCCGAACGGCAGCTGTCCGTCCTCTTCGTCACCCACAACGTCCGCGAGGCCGTCCGCCTCGCCCAGCGGGTCGTCCTGCTCTCCTCCCGCCCCGGCCGGGTCGCCCGCGAGTGGCACATCGACCTGCCGCAGCCGCGCCGCATCGAGTCCGCCGGCGTCGCCGACCTGTCCATCGAGATCACCGAAGAACTGCGTGGGGAGATCCGCCGCCATGGCCAGCACTGACACCGCGCTCGCCAAGCACACCGGGAGCGCGAGCGACACCGCCGACGTCGGTGCGGGCCTCGACGCCCTCGACGCCGTCACCACCCAGCGCGGATCCCTCGGCGAGGCGCTGCGCAGCAAGGCCCTGCCGCCGCTGATCGGCGTCCTCGTGGTGCTCGCGCTGTGGCAGGGGGCGTACAGCCTGCAGCTCACGTCCTCGTACAAGCTGCCGAGCCCGGCGGACGTGTGGCGCTCCGCCCAGGATCTCTGGTACCAGGGCACCCTGTTCTCGATCATCTGGACCAGCGTCTGGCGGGGCCTGTCCGGCTTCCTGCTCGCCGTGGTCATCGGCACCCCGATCGGGCTGGTCGTCGCCCGGGTCCGGCCGGTGCGCACCGCGATCGGGCCGGTCCTGCAGGGCCTGCAGTCGCTGCCTTCGGTGGCCTGGGTGCCCGCGGCCGTCATCTGGCTCGGCATCAACGACTCGATGATGTACGCGGTGATCCTGCTGGGTGCCGTCCCGTCGATCGCCAACGGGCTGGTGGCCGGCATCGACCAGGTGCCGCCGCTGTTCCTGCGGGCCGGACGCACCCTCGGCGCCACCGGCCTCGCCGGGGCGCGCCACGTCCTCATCCCCGCGGCCCTGCCCGGCTACCTGGCCGGCCTCAAGCAGGGGTGGGCGTTCTCCTGGCGCTCCCTGATGGCCGCCGAACTCGTCGCGTCCTCGCCCGACCTGGGCCGGGGACTCGGCCGCTTCCTGGAGGACCAGCGAGAGTTCTCCGACATGTCGGGCGTCCTGCTCGGCATCATCCTCATCCTCTTCGTCGGCATCGCCATCGAGCTGCTGGTGTTCACCCCGGTCGAGCGCCGGGTGCTGCGCAACCGCGGGCTGCTGGCCGCGAGCAAGTGAGGCACCGCTGATGCCCGCCCTCCTCCTGATCGCCCACGGCAGCCGCGACCCGCGCCACGCCGCGACGGTGGCCGCGCTCGTGGAGGAGGTGCGGGCACGGCGGCCCGACGTCGAGGTCGCCACCGCCTACCTTGACCACTGCGCGCCACGGATCCCGCAGGTGGTGGGACGGCTGGCGGACGCGGTGGCGGTGCCGCTGCTGCTGAACCGGGCGTTCCACGCCAAGCACGACATCCCGGCCGCGCTGCGTGCCGCCGGCTCCCGGCTGCCGGTCGCGGACGTCCTCGGCCCCTCGCCGCTGCTGCTCGCGGCCCTGGACCGGCGGCTGGCCGAGGCCGGTCTGGCGGTCGGCTCGCCGGCGGTGCGGGCCCGTACCGGGGTCGTGCTGGCGGCGGCCGGCTCCTCCGATCCGGCCGCCGACGCGGCGACCCGCGCGGTCGCCGCCGAGTGGCGGCGCACCCGCGGCTGGGCCGGCGTCGAGGTCGCCTACGCCTCCGCGGCGGGCCCGCGCGTCCCCGACGCGCTCGCCGCCCTGCGCGCCGGCGGCGCCGGGCGCACCGCCGTCGCCCCGTACCTGCTGGCCCCGGGGCTGCTGCCGGACCGCATCGCGGCCGCCGCCGGGGCCGCCGGGGCGGACGTCCTGGCCGGCGTCCTCGGCGCGTGCCCCGAGGTGGCCGCACTGCTCCTGGAACGCCACGCCCAGGCCCTGCGGACGGCGCAGGCCGCCCCGGCCCTCACCGCCTGAGCCTCACGAGGCCTCGCGGTGCTGGCAGTACCAGTCCAGTAGATCTCACTATGCGCGAGCAGCAGCGTGATGCAAACGCATTGCGTGACTCAAGGCACTGTCGCTCCCCCGGGTGACGGCGCGCGGGGGCTCGCGGGGCCGCGGGCGGCGCGGCGGGCCCTGGTGCGGCGGCCGTAGCATACGGCGGGGTACGAAGCATTCGGTGCGGCGCGGGGAGGGCATCATGACCAGGGGCCTGGCCCGCTGGATACCGGGGCTGGTCATCGGCACGGCGGTGCTGCACCTGGTGTTCGGGCTGTGGCGGCCCTACGCGTGGGGCGCGATCGTGCGGGACGGGGTGCTGGCCGCGGTGGTCGAGCCCGGTGCGGCCGGGCGCGCGTCCCCCGCTGCCGCGATCGGGTTCACGCTGGGCGGGGCGGCCGTGGTGGTGCTCGGCCTGCTGGCCCGCCGCAGCCTCCGGGCCACCGGTGAACTGCCCGCCCTGATCGGCTGGTCGCTGATCGCGGTCGGCCTGCCGGTGTGCGTCGTCTGCTTTCCCGGCAACGGCGGCTGGATGCTGCTGGTGATCGGTGTGCTGGCCCTGGTGGCGGCCCGGAAACCGGGCCGCCACTGAGTCCGTCCAACCGGGCGACGGAACGTACGGGCCTACCGGGATCGTCAGACCGGGAGGTTCCACTTCTGGTTGTCGGCGCCGTTGCAGTCCCAGATGCCCAGCTGGTTGCCGTTGGTGGTGGAGAAGCCGAGGTCGTCCAGGCAGCGGCCGGACTGCGGGTTGAGCAGGGAGCCGTCACCGCGGGCCTGCCACTGCTGGGCGCCGGTGCCGTTGCAGTCGTAGATCTGCACCAGGGTGGCGTTGCCGGTGTTGCCACCGGAGACGTCCAGGCACTTGCCGAAGGCACGGATGGTGCCGTCGGTGCCGATCTTCCACTGTTGGTTGGCGTTGCCGAGGCAGTCCCAGATCTGGACCGGGGTGCCGTTGGAGTTGATGCCGCCGCGCACGTCCACGCACTTGCTCGCGTAGCCGGAGATCTGGCCGGTCGGGCCCGCCGGGACGGCGGGGCCGGAGACGATCCAGCCGGAGGTCGGCATCGCCGGCCACATGCACACCGCGGTGGCGGTGCCGTTGCCGGCGGCCCAGGCACCGAACGCCGCCGAGAAGACGGGGAACCCGTTGGCGCCGATGCTCTGGCAGCTGCCGGCGACGCGCCAGGTCTGGTTCGGGTCCATGCCCGAGCAGGTGCCGACGAAGCCGTTGCCGCTTCTGCCGACGGAACAGCTCGCGGCGGCCAGGGCGTTGGCGCCCGCAGCGGTCTGAGAACTCTGAGAACTCTGGGAGCCCTGGGTGGCCCGCTCGGCGGCGTCGGCGGCCGGCGCGGTGAGTGCGGCAGCTCCGGCCAGCAGGGCGGTGGCGAACACGGCTGCGATACGGCGCATGGAAGGTCCTTCCGGGTCGTGGGATCACGTCGACCCACCGTCGGCGCGACCGTGGTGACGGTGCGTCGGATGTGTGGGCCGCGTGAAAGACTCGGGGGTGCGCGGTCGGCCGTCAACCGGCAGGTCACCGGCAGCTGCCGGGCATGGGCGCCCTGATCAGGGCCGTCGCTCCGAGCGGCAGTTTCGCCGGGCCTGTTCGCCCCCCGTCGCCGGACAACCGAACGGGCCCGGAGAGCCGGACGGGCCCCGCAGAACCGAAACAGGCCCGGAAAGCCGAACGGGCCCCGCACGCCTCCTGTCGTGGGGAGGGGCGGGGCCCGTTCGGTACGGGTCGGACGGCCGTCAGTCGGCCTTGCGGCGCTGGCGGCCGGTGCCGTAGTTGGAGCCGGACTTGGAGCCGCTGCCGGGCTTGGCGCGGCCCGAGGAGCGGCCGATGAAGCCGGCCGCCTGCGGGCGCTCGCCCTGGGCGGCGCCGCCCATGCGCTGCTTGGGGCGGGGGCGGCGCGGGTTGCCGTTCATGTCGACGTCGGTGGGCAGCCCGGAGCGCTTGCCGGAGCGGCGGCGCGGAGAGCCGGACTTGGCCCCGGCGGGCTTGTCGGCGCCGGCCTGGGCCGCGGCGCCGGAGGCGGCCTGGTCCGCGGGGACCGGCACGGCCAGCGTCACCGGGACGCCGCTGGGCGTGCGGGCGCCGGTGATCCGGGCCAGGTCGGCGTCGCCCGGGCGGATCTTGGTGATGGTCGGGCGGATGCCGGCCACCGTCATCAGCCGGTTGACCTCGCGGCGCTGCTCGGGCAGCACCAGGGTGACGACCGTCCCGGACTCGCCGGCACGGGCGGTGCGGCCGCCGCGGTGCAGGTAGTCCTTGTGGTCGACCGGCGGGTCGACGTTGACGACCAGGTCCAGGCCGTCGATGTGGATGCCGCGGGCGGCGACGTTGGTGGCGATCAGCGCGGTGACGTGGCTGTCCCGGAACTGGTCGAGGACCCGGTTGCGCTGCGGCTGGGACTTGCCGCCGTGCAGGGCGGCGGCCTTCACGCCGTTGGCGAGCAGCTGCTTGGCCAGCCGGTCGGCGCCGTGCTTGGTGTGCACGAACATGATGACGCGGCCGTCGCGGGAGGCGATGTGCGCGGTGGCGGAGGCCTTGTCGGCGGGCTCCAGCTGGAGGACGTGGTGGTCCATGGTGGTGACCGCGCCGGCCGAGGGGTCGACGGAGTGGGTGACCGGGTCGGTCAGGAAGCGCTTGACCAGCCGGTCGACGTTGCGGTCCAGGGTGGCGGAGAACAGCATCCGCTGCCCGCCCTCGGCGACCTGCTCCAGCAGCTTGCTGACCTGCGGCAGGAAGCCCATGTCGGCCATCTGGTCGGCCTCGTCGAGGACCGTGATCTCGACGTCGGAGAGCTTGACGTCACCGCGCCCGATCAGGTCGTCCAGCCGGCCGGGGGTGGCCACCAGCACCTCGGTGCCGCGGCGCACCGCGTTGGCCTGCCGCCCGATCGACATGCCGCCGACGACGGTGGTGATCCGCAGGTTGACGGCGGTGGCGTACGGGGTGAGCGCCTCGGTGACCTGCTGGGCCAGCTCGCGGGTGGGCACCAGGACGAGCGCCAGCGGGTGCCGGGGGTCGGCGCGGCGCCCGGCGGTACGGGCGAGCAGCGGCAGGCCGAAGGCCAGGGTCTTGCCGGAGCCGGTGCGGCCGCGGCCGAGCACGTCGCGCCCGGCGATCGAGTCGGGCAGCGTGGCGGCCTGGATCGGGAAGGGCTCGGTGACGCCCTGGCGGGTGAGCGCGGAGAGGATCGCCTTGGGCAGTTCCAGCTCGGCGAAGGACGCCGCCGGGGGCCGGGCCGGGGTGCCCTGGACCACGGTGAAGTCGGTGGCCTCGGGGGTGGCGGCGGGGCGGTTCTGCCGGGGGGCGCCGGCGCGGCTGCGCGGCTTGCGCCGGCCGTCGCCGGAGGCGGTGCCGGCGGTGCGGCGGGCCTGGTCGGAGTTGCGGGGGCCGCGGTCGCGCGGCGGGCGGGCAGGGTTGGTCACGGGTTCTCCGTCCGTCGGTCTACAGCCCGGTCGGCGGGCTGGGTCGGCCGTCGGAAGGGAAAGTGCGCCGCCCCGGCCGTACGGCGGCATGAGCGGGGGCCCGCACCATGGGTGCGGGCCCCGCTTCGCGATGATCGCGAGTCAGCGTGGGAGCCGACGTCAGCCGATGATCTGGATGTTCTCGGCCTGCGGGCCCTTCTGGCCCTGGGTGACGTCGAACTCGACCTTCTGGCCCTCGAACAGCTCACGGAAGCCCTGAGCCTGGATGTTCGAGTAGTGGGCGAACACGTCGGCGCCGCCACCATCCTGCTCGATGAAGCCGAAGCCCTTTTCGCTGTTGAACCACTTCACGGTGCCGGTAGCCATAACCGTCTCCTCTAACTGGGGCATCAGGGACCCACACCTCGTGGATCCCCAAGTAGCCGCGATCCCCATCCGGAGACTGAAACACCGGACAAAACAAATGCGCCTGGCGGTTGGAACCAGCAGGCGCACACCACGTTCATGGGAACCAAAACTGCAACTGCCTCGACTGTAGCACGGTGGAACCGGGGTTGACCGGGGATTTTCTGCCCGGGAGATCACGTTTGGCGGCCCGGGGAAAGGGGCAGGCGGCGCCCCGCCGAAGCGGGACGCCGCCTGCCAGTACCGACCCGTCCGGGTCAGTGCCGACCGGCCGGTTCCGGCACGCCGTGGGCGTCGGCCAGCGGGGCCGGGCCCTGGCCGTGGCCGTGGCCGGGGCTGTCCGCGTGGCCGGGCCACCAGGCGCGGTGGCCGAGCAGCGCGGTGATCGCCGGTGTGAAGAACATCGCCATCACGAAGGCCGCCAGCACGATGCCGAAGGCCAGCGAGAAGCCGAGCTCCATGAAGAGCACGTTGCCCGCGAGCATGAAGGTCGCGAAGGACGCCGCCAGGATGAAACCGGCCGCCGCGACGGTCGGGCCGCCGTGCTTGACGGCCTCGCGGGCCGCGTCGCGCGGATTGCGGCCCTCACGGGCCTCCTCGCGGAGGCGGGCGATGATCAGGATGTTGTAGTCGGTGCCGATCGCCACCACGAAGAGGTAGATGAAGATCGGCAGCATGAACATCAGGCCGGGCTCGCCCTTGACGTTCTGGAACAGCAGGGTGGTGGCGCCGAGGGTCGCACCGAAGCCGAGGCCGACGGAGGCCATCAGGTACCAGGGGGCGACCACGCTGCGCAGCTGGAGGCCCAGGATGAGCATGATGAGCACGGCCGCGATCGGGAAGACCAGCGTGTAGTCGTGCACCATCGCGGTGTTGATGTCCTTGTACACCGAGGTGATGCCGCCGACCAGGGCCTTGCTGCCGGCCGGGGCCGACGCGTGGGCGGTGTCCCGGACCTTCTCGATGGTGTCGATGGCCTGGTTGGAGGCCGGCGCGTCCTTGAGCAGGACGGTGAAGTCGCCGGTGGTGCCCTCGGCGTTGACCGTCTTGGCCTCGGCGGACGGCGCGACGACCGTGGCGACCCCGGGGACGCCCTGGATCTTGCCGGCGAAGTCCTTGATCGCCGAGTCGCTGAGCTTGGCGCCGTCGGTGCTGGTCAGGTAGACGTGGCTCGGGTCGGCGGCGCCGGCCGAGAACGCGGTCATCAGCTTGTCCTGGACGACCATCGACTCCTTGCCCTTGGGCATGGAGCTGCCGGCCAGGTCGTAGGTGCCGTTGTAGTTGATGCCGGCCAGGGCCAGCACCACCAGGATGGCGCCGGAGACCAGGGCGACCAGGCCGGGCTTCTTGCCGGTCATCCGGCCCAGCGCGGCGAAGCGGGCGTTCGACGGCTCCTGCATCCACTTCTTGCCCGGCCAGAACACGCCCTTGGACGGGATGACGGCGAGCACGGCGGGGGCCAGGGTCAGCGAGACCAGGGCGGTCGCGATGACCGCGATGGCCAGTGCCGGGCCGAGCGCGGTGAACATGCCCAGGCTGGAGAGGACCAGGACGGCGAAGGCGACGGCGACGGCACCGGCGGCGGAGGCGATCGCCTCGCCGACCCGGCCGACGGCGTTGGCGACGGCCGTCTTGCGGTCCTCGCCCAGGCGCAGCCGCTCGCGGTAGCGGAACGCCAGGAAGAGGAAGTAGTCGGTGCCGACGCCCAGGACCACGATGATCAGGATCGCCGAGGTCATCGGGGAGGACTTGAGGTCGAACATCTTGATCGCGTCGGCGATCAGGCCGTTGGCCACCGGCATCGCGATGGCCAGCGAGAGTATGACCGGCAGGATGCCGGCCAGGATGCTGCGGAAGATGATGCCGACGATCAGGATGACCAGCAGCAGGCTGCCGAACATGACGATGGCGTCGGTGGCGCCGGAGGCGTCCTGCTGGTCCAGGCTGCTGGCGGCCTGACCGCCGACCTGGAACTTCAGTCCGGAGCCGTCGGCGAGCTTGGAGCCCTCGCTGCGAAGCTTCTTCGCGGCCTCGGTGAACTCCGTGCTCTGCATCTTGTTCTTGTCGATGGCGACCATGGACAGCGCGTACTTGCCGTCCTTGGACTTCGAGTTCTTGGGGTCGACCGGCAGGATCGTCTCGACGGCGGGGATGTGCGCGTCGGTGAGGCCCTTGACGACCTTGTCCATCGAGGCCTGGTCGGTCTCGTTCAGGGCCTGGCCGTCGTTGCGCTCGAAGAGCAGCAGCGCGGAGGGCGTGAAGCTCGACGGGAAGGCCTCTGCCTGGAGCTGCGCCGCCTGGATGGACTCGTAGTGCTTGGGCAGGAACGCGGACTCGTCCGTCTGCGAGGTGACCTTCGGCGCCGTCGCGACGATGGCGATCATCGCGACGACCCATGCGGCGATCACCCACCACGCACGGCGAACGACGAATTGTCCTAGTCGGTGGAACATGCTCGTGATGCCTCCTGGGCATGGTTCACCGCAGCCCTCGGGGGACGGGTTTCGGGGCGACGGCAAGGCCGACTCGGGAACGCCCGCAAGACGCTCCCTTGCCGGTCGGCAGGTAAGTAGATCTGGGGCATCATCCTACGAGCACTTGCTTGCCGCCCGGCAAGGAGCCCCCGTGTGCTTCAACCCCCGTCGGGCCGCCACGAAGCGGCCCCGGCCCAGTCTCTCCCGGACGCGGGCCCGTTGACCTCGTACTGCGGGTGGAGACTTCTCCCCCTCAGGGTGGAGGTGGATCCCCTACCCCTCAGGAGGAGATCTCGGGGTCCGGGGGTAGGGAAAACCCCACCCGGGCCCCCGAGGAGAGCACCAGGACGAGGCCACCCGCCAGCCGGATTAACCGTCAACCCCCGCTTCCCTACTGTCGATCGGGACGCCGGACCGCAGTCGGCGCACCGCGATCGGCGGCTCCCGCGACCCGGGGCCGCCGCCGCTCCCGTCCGGCGACGACCGCCGAATCTCCCAGGGGGGAAGAACCACCGTGAAGCCCGTGAAGCCCAGACTCGGCCTGGCGGCGGCGATGGGCGCCTGGAGCGCCCGGCACCGCAGGACGGCCGTGTTCGGCTGGTTGCTGTTCGTCGTCCTGACCGCCGTCCTCGGCGGCCTGCACGGCAGCACGAAGATCACCGAAGCCGAGCAGGTCCCCGGGCAGGTCTCCCGGGCCGCGCGGATCCTCGACGAGGCCGGCCTGAAGAGCCCGGCCGGCGAGACCGTGCTGGTCCAGAGCGCCACCCGCGGCGCCGACGACCCGGAGTTCCGCGCCGTCGTCGCCCAGGTGATCGCCGCCGTCAACGGCACCGGCGAGGCCGCTGAGGTCCACTCGCCGTACGACACCAAGGCGGTCTCCGCGGACGGCCACTCCGCGCTGGTGACGCTGACCCTCAAGGGTGACGCCACCGAGGCCGTGGACCACGTCCAGCCGGTGCTGGACGCGGTGGCCGGCGTGCAGAAGCGCAACCCCGACCTGACCGTGGTCCAGCTCGGCGACGCCAGCTCCGGCAAGTGGGTGCAGGACCAGCTCACGAACGACTTCGCCCGCGCCGAGTGGACGGCCGTGCCGCTCGCCCTCGGCATCCTGCTGGTCGCCTTCGGCGCGCTGGTCGCCGCCGTGCTGCCGGTGGTGCTGGCGCTCACCGCCTTCATCGCCGCCGCCGGGCTGGTCGCACTCGGCAGCGGGTTCCTGCACACCAGCGGCGACGCCAGCTCGGTGATGCTGCTGGTCGGCCTCGCCGTCGGCGTCGACTACTGCCTGTTCTACCTGCGCCGCGAACGCGAGGAGCGGGCCGCCGGACGCGACGCCGCCACCGCGCTGGCCGTGGCGGCCGCCACCAGCGGCCGGGCGGTGCTGGTCTCCGGCATCACCGTGGTCGTCGCCATGGCCGGCATGTTCCTCACCGGGATCTCCACCTTCAAGGCGATGGCCTTCGCCACCATCGTGGTCGTGATCACCGCCGTGCTCGGCTCGCTCACCGTGCTGCCCGCGCTGCTGTCGCTGCTCGGCGACCGGGTCGAGAAGGGCCGGGTGCCGTTCCTCGCCAAGCTGCGCCGCCCGGACACCGGACAGGACGGCGGACGGTTCTGGAACGCGGTGCTGACCCCGGTGCTGCGCCGCCCGCTGGCGGCCACCGTGCTCGCCTGCGCCTTCCTGCTGGCCCTGGCCGCGCCGCTGCTCACCATGCACACCGCCAAGCTGACCTTCCAGCAGCAGTTGCCCAGGGGCAACGCCCTGGTCGCCGCCTCGCAGAAGATCGAGGCCGCCTTCCCCGGCAGCCCCGCCCCCGCCACCGTGGTGATCAGGGCCTCCGACATCGACTCCCCCGCGATGACCGCCGCGATCGCCGAGCTCCAGGCCAGGGCGCTGGCCGGCGGGCGGATGCACGGCCCGGTGGAGGTCGCCGTGCACGCCGACCGGAACGTGGCCGTCGTCAACATCCCGCTCAACGGCAGCGGCAACGACACCACCAGCAACGACGCCCTGAAGAGCCTGCGCGAGGACCTGCTGCCCGCCACCGTGCTCAAGGTGCCCGGCACCGAGGCGCCGGTCACCGGCCAGACCGCCGCCTCGTACGACTTCAACCGGAAGATGACCGGCTCGATGCCGCTGGTCTTCGGCTTCGTCGTCGCCTTCGCCTTCCTGCTGATGCTCACCTCGTTCCGCTCCCCGGTCGTCGCGGCCACCGCCGTGGTGCTCAACCTGCTCTCGGTGGGCGCCGCGTACGGGGTGCTGACGCTGGTCTTCCAGCACGGCATGGGCGCCTCGCTGCTGGGCACCGCCGGGGTCGGCGCGGTGGAGTCCTGGGTGCCGCTGTTCCTCTTCGTGATCCTCTTCGGGCTCTCGATGGACTACCACGTGTTCGTGGTCTCCCGGATCAAGGAGGGCCGTGACCGCGGCCTGCCGACCCGGGCCGCCGTCGCCCACGGCATCCGCTCCACGGCCGGGGTGGTCACCAGCGCCGCGGTGATCATGGTGGGGGTGTTCTCGGTCTTCGGCTCGCTGTCCATGCAGGTGATGAAGCAGATGGGCGTGGGCCTGGCGGTCGCGGTGCTGATCGACGCCACGGTGATCCGCGCGGTGCTGCTGCCCTCGGTGATGACGCTGCTGGGCGAGCGCAACTGGTACCTGCCGCGCTGGCTGCACTGGCTGCCGGACCTCTCGCACGGCGAGTCCGTCCCGCCGCTCGGCGCCGACGGGGCCGCGCCGCCCGCCCGGCCGGCCGCCGCCGCCACGGAGGGGGCGCGCCACCGCCGGGCCGGGGTCTGAGCCCCCGCCGGAACGCCCCGACGCCGGGTCCCGCAACGCGCGGGGCCCGGCGTCCGTGCGTCATGATGATCACCGTCCGGGATCCTCCGGACGAACGTCGGCGGAACGGAACCAGTCATGATCCCCTTCGACGAGGGCCGCGCCCGGCTGCTGCTCGCCCAGGCCTGCGAGTCGGCCGGCCTGGCCGCCCCCGACGGGGCCACGCTGCTCGCGCTCGGCGAGAACGCCGTCTTCGACCTCGGCGTCCCGGCCGTGGTCGCCAAGGTCGGCCGCGGCCCCGAGCTGTACGACCGGGCACACCGCGAGCTGGCCCTCGCCCACTGGCTGGCCGGGCAGGACGTGCCGGTGGTCCGCCCGTACGACGCGGTGGCGCCCGAGCCGCAGCTCGCCGACGGCCACCCGGTCACCTTCTGGCACCGGCTCGCGCCCGCCGTCCGGCCCGCCCGCCCGGTCGACCTCGCCCCGCTGCTGCGCGCCCTGCACCGGCTGCCGCTGCCGCCCTTCACGCTCGGCCGGCGCGACCTGCTGGCCCCGGTCGAACGCTGGCTGGCCTCCGCCGAGGGCCACGTCGACCCGGCGGACGTCGCCTTCCTGCGCCACCGCCGGGAGGCCTTCGAGGCCGCCCTGCCGGACCTCGTCCCGCAGCTGCACCCCGGGGTGATCCACGGCGACGCGCTGCCGCGCAACGTCCACATCGGCCCCGAAGGCCCGGTGCTGCTCGACCTGGAGTTCATGGCGAACGACCTGCGCGAGCACGACCTGGTGGTCCTCGCGCTCAGCCAGGACCGGTACGGCGTACCCGCCGAGGAGTACCGGGCGTTCACCGAGGCGTACGGGTGGGACGTGCGCGAGTGGCCCGGCTTCTCGGTGCTGCGCGGCGCCCGGGAGACCGCCAGCGCCTCCTGGGTGGCGCAGCAGGCGGCCAGCAACCCGGCCGCGCTGAAGGAGTTCCGGCGCCGGGTGGACTCGCTGCGGGACGGGGCCGCGGAGGTGCGCTGGTACCCGTTCTGACGGCCCTCCCGTTACCCGTGGCGGGGCGGCTCTGCCACCGGGGCGGGTGTGAGAAGACTCTTACGGCGGTCCGGTCCGGTCCGCAACCGAGGAACGTACGATCGGCGTCCTGTCGGACAGTCGTCCTGACCCGAGAGATCGGCACCGTACTCGCACCTCAGGAGCCGCCGCCATGCACCGGACCGCCCGCCGCCGCCCCTTCGCCCCGACCCGACCGTCCCGCTCCCGGCGCCGGCTGCTGGCGGGCTGTGTGGCGGTGGCCGCCGCCCTGGGGCTGGCCGCGTGCGGGACGGCCGGCAGGGCGCCCCAGGCGGCGCCGAGCGCGACCGCGGCCGGGACGCCGTCCCCGGACGCCGCCCGGCCGAGCGGGACGGCGGCGACCACCATCGCGCCGGCACCCGGCTCGGACGCCGCGCCGCCGGTCTCCCCCGCGGCCCCCTCCGCGCCCGCCTCCGCGCCCGCCTCCGCCCCGTCGGCGCCGGCGAAGCCGAACCCGCCCGCGGCCACGGGCTCCCCGGTGTCCACCGCGCCCGCCACGCCGGCCGCCACCCCGACCGCACCGGCCGCCGACCCGTCCTCGCCCGCCGCGCCGCCCCCGCACACCGGGGCGGGCACCGTGATCGGCTCCACCGCCTCCGGCGGCCGCACCGTGGCACTCACCTTCGACGACGGCCCCGGCCCGGCCACCGGTCAGATCCTCGACCTGCTGGCCCAGTACCACGTCAAGGCCACCTTCTGCGAGATCGGCCAGAACGCCGCCGCCAACCCGGCCATGGTCAAGCGCGTCCTGGCCGCCGGGCACCGGCTCTGCGACCACAGCGTCCACCACCCGCAGCCGTTCGCGAAGCTCCCGCACGACCAGGCCGTGCACGAGGTCACCGCCGCCCGGGACATGATCGTCCAGGCGGGCGGCCCCGGCACCGAGGTCGGCTGGTTCCGCGCCCCGGGCGGCGGCTTCAACGCCGACAACGAGCAGATCACCGCGAGCCTGGGGATGTCCTCGCTCGGCTGGTCCGTCGACCCGCGCGACTGGGCGCGGCCGGGGACGCCGGCGATCGTCTCGGCCGTGCAGAAGCAGCTCAAGCCCGGCGGCGTCATCCTGATGCACGACGGGGGCGGCGACCGCAGCCAGACCGTGGCCGCGCTCAAGCAGCTGCTGCCCTGGCTGGTCGCCCAGGGCTACACCTTCGACTTCCCGGCCGCGTAAGGCCGTCGGGGCCCGGCGCTGCGCAAGCCCGGCTCGGCGGCCGTCGGGCCGAACGAGTGCTCGACCTCGGCGGCGGGCGCGAGGAAGCCGGGCGGGTCCGCGGGGCGGGCGCGGCGTACCGGGCGGACCTCCGTCACCGGGCGGGCCAGCGCGGGTCGACCACCGCCTGCGGGTCCTTGCCGCGGCGCAGCCAGGCCTGGAGGCTCTCGGCCCACTGCCGGTACCAGTCGATCTGCCGCCGGTGCAGCTCGGCCGGGTCCAGCGCGCCGACCTCGTTCGGGTAGCGGCCGGCCAGCGCGACGGCGACCCGGACGGCGGCCAGCGCGTCGCTGCCCGCCTCGTGGGCGTCCGTCAGCTCCACCCCGTACAGCTCGCAGACCCGCTGCAGGGTGCGCGAGCCCTTGCGGTACTTGTCCACGGCGCGGTCGATCACCAGCGCGTCCAGCACCGGCCCGACGGGGCGGCCCAGGCGCTCGGCGAGCGTCGCCAGCCCGTGCCGGCGCAGCTCGGCGTCGAGCAGCGACAGGTCGAACGGCGCGTTGAACGCCACCACCGGCCGCCCGTCGGCGATCCGCTCGCACAGCGCGGCGGCTATCTCCTCCACCGCTTCCTTCGCCGGTCTGCCCTTGCTCCGCGCCACCTCGTCCCCGATCCCGTGGATCGCCTCCGCCTCGGCGGGTATCGGCACCCCGGGGTCGAGCAGCCAGTGCGCGGTGCCCACCAGGGCGGCCCCGACGGTGTCCACGAGCGCGGCCGTGACGATGCGGTCCACGGCCGGGTCGGTGCCCGTGGTCTCCAGGTCGAAGCCGACCAGTGGCTGCTGCCACCAGCTCATCAGGTGTGTCCTTCCGTCCTGCCTCTCGAAACAGCCCCTATCATCACCCGCCCCACCGACAGTCCGACCCACCGGGAGCCCGATCACGGGCCCGCCCGCCCTGCGCTGTTCCTCGGACCCGGGCGATGGAGCCGACCATGAGCGCCGTCTCGGCGTCGTCACCGTCGCGAGGTCCGGGCGGGTGTCGATGCCACGTCCGATCCACTGCGCCGGGCCGTACTCGAGCGGGTCCTCGACGGTGTGCGGGCCGAATACCGGGGCCGGATCGCCGACATCGGCGAACGGGAGGCCGCGGCGTACCTCGCCGTCCACCGCCGGCTCAAGAGCGCAGGGACCTCGGGTGTGGCGGGGCGCAGGTTCCAGTCGGGTGCGCTGTTCACGGCCGCGGTCCGGCAGCGGCGCGACCGCCCCGACCAGCGCCTCATTCGAGGGTGCGCGGCTCAGGAGACGGGCCGGGAGTCGGCCCAGACGCCCTCGAACTCCTCGCGGTAGACCTCCAGCAGTCCGGGTTCGGTGCCGCCGGGCTGCTGGCCGGCGCCGCCGCGCAGCACCAGGGCCGGGGACTCCATGCCGCGGGCGCGGCGCAGGTAGGGCTGGACGACGCCGAGGTCGCGGCCCTGCCGTCGGCCGCCGGCCTGGCCGGCGGTGCGGGGGCCCTCGACGAGGTAGGCGGTGAAGCGCGGGGTCTCGTCGAAGACCCGGATCTCGAAGCCGCCCTGGTCCCGCAGCCGGGCCCGCACCCGTCGCACGTGCATGATGTTCATCTCGATGGAGCGGGACAACTCGCTGCGTCCGAGGCCGAGTTCGCGTTCGCGGCGGCGCACCGCGCTGCTCGCCGGGTTGAGGAAGAGCAGCCGTACCCGGCAGCCCTCGCCGGCCAGGCGCACCAGGCGCTTGCCGGTGTAGTTCTGGCAGAGCATGCCGAGGCCGATGCCGAGCGCGTCCAGGCGCCGGGCGCCGTCCAGCAGGTCCTCGACGGGCAGGTCGCGCTGGAGCCGGACCCGGTCGGCGTGCACGGCGACGACGTCGGCGTACCGGCCGGCCACCAGGGACTCGACCACGTCGGCGGGCACCCCGCCTGCGCCGCCGTCCAGCACGGCCAGCAGCCGGGCGGCGGCCCGTTCGGTCTGGGCGAGCACGGTCTGGGTGAGCGCCCGGTTGCGGGAGACCACGTGCCGGGCCACTTCCAGTTCGTCCAGCGCCAGTTCGATCTCGCGCCGGTCGGCCAGGTACGGCTCGAAGCAGGGCCAGTGCTGCACCATCAGTTCGCGCAGCTGGGGCAGGGTGAGGAAGACCAGCGGGTCGTCGTCGGCCGGGTCGAGGAGGTAGCCCTTGCGGCGGCTGACCTCGCGGACGGCTCCGGCCCGGTGCGCCCATTCCTCGCCGGCCGGCCCGGCGGCGGCGGTGACCCAGTCCTCGCCGTGGGCGGGGGCGTAGATCGGGTGCAGCACCTCGTCGACCAGGGCGCGCAGCCGCTGTTCGACGAGGTTGAGCCAGACGTAGGCGCGGCCGGACAGCCGGACCCGCTGGTAGGCGTCCTCCCATTCGCCGGCCGACCAGGCCAGGGCGGGCACCTCGACCGGGCCGCCCTGGGCGGGCACCAGGGCCCGGCCGGTCAGGGTGGGGCGCATGACGACCGTGGGTGCCTCGCTGCGGGCCGCGCCCCGGCCGGGGCCGTCGGCGGGGTACACCATGCGCCACCTCGTCTGGTCTGCTGCGGCCGACCCCCGCGGGCGCGGGGGCCGCTGACTCCCTGTGACTTCCTGGAGGCCCGCCCACGCGGCCGGACGATCAAGGGTACTGCCCGGCGCGAGCCGCTCGCAGCCGGATGCCCGGGGGCTCCCCCGCACCACCGGGCGCATTCTTCACACGAATGCCCGGTGGGAGCTCGTTCGGCCCAACCCGGGCCGGATGTCCCGGCCGCCGGGGACGGGCTCGGGGAGTATGCGCTGTGCCGCCCGTCGCGGCCGCTGTGCCGTACGTCACGGCGCCCGGTCGCGCACATGCCCGGCCGCCCGGCCGGGAAGAGAGCGTCCGGTCCGGGCAGGCGATCCGGATCGCCCTCGGATCACGTGCCAGTTTCCGTCGACAGGAAGGAAGTTGAGGAGTCATGCAGGTCTGGCCCGGTACGCCCTACCCGCTCGGCGCCACCTACGACGGGGCCGGCACCAACTTCGCGGTGTTCTCCGAGAGCGCCGACCGGATCGAGCTGTGCCTGATCGCCGAGGACGGCTCCGAGACGGCCGTCGAACTGCGCGAGACGGACGCCTTCGTGCGGCACGCCTACCTTCCGGGCGTCCAGCCCGGCCAGCGCTACGGCTTCCGCGTGCACGGTCCGTACAACCCGGGCCTGGGGCAGCGGCACAACAGCGCCAAGCTGCTCCTGGACCCGTACGCCAAGGCGATGAGCGGGCACATCGACTGGGACGAGTCGGTCTACGGTTACCACTTCGGCGCCCCCGAGCGCCGCAACGACCTGGACTCCGCCCCGCACACGATGCACTCGGTGGTCATCAACCCGTACTTCGACTGGGGCACCGACCGCCCGCCGCGCACCGACTACCACCGCACCGTCATCTACGAGGCCCACGTCAAGGGCCTCACCCGGCTGCACCCGGGCATCCCCGAGGAGATCCGCGGGACGTACGCGGGCCTGGCCCACCCGGCGGTGATCGAGCACCTGGCCAAGCTCGGCATCACCGCGATCGAGCTGATGCCGGTGCACCAGTTCGTCCGTGACCACCGGCTGCGGGACCTCGGCCTGGCCAACTACTGGGGCTACAACACCGTCGGCTTCTTCGCCCCGCACTCCTCCTACTCCTCCACCGGCGACCGCGGCCAGCAGGTGCAGGAGTTCAAGTCCATGGTCAAGGCGCTGCACGCGGCCGGGATCGAGGTGATCCTGGACGTCGTCTACAACCACACCGCCGAGGGCAACCACCTGGGGCCGACGCTGTCGCTGCGCGGCCTGGACAACGTCTCCTACTACCGCCTCGCCCGGGACCAGCGCTTCTACGAGGACACCACCGGCACCGGCAACAGCCTGCTGATGCGCAGCCCGCACGTGCTCCAGCTGATCATGGACTCGCTGCGCTACTGGGTGACCGAGATGCACGTGGACGGCTTCCGCTTCGACCTCGCCGCCACCCTCGCCCGGCAGTTCCACGAGGTGGACCGGCTGTCCTCCTTCTTCGACCTGGTCCAGCAGGACCCGGTGGTCTCCCAGGCCAAGCTGATCGCCGAGCCCTGGGACCTCGGCGAGGGCGGCTACCAGGTGGGCAACTTCCCGCCGCTGTGGACGGAGTGGAACGGCATGTACCGGGACACCGTGCGGGACCTGTGGCGCGGCGAGAACGCCACCCTCGCCGAGTTCGGCTCCCGGCTCACCGGCTCCTCCGACCTGTACCAGGACGACGGCCGCCGCCCGATCGCCTCGATCAACTTCGTGACCTGCCACGACGGTTTCACCCTGCGCGACCTGGTCTCGTACAACGAGAAGCACAACCAGGCCAACGGCGAGGACAACCGGGACGGCGAGTCCTTCAACCGCTCCTGGAACTGCGGTGTCGAGGGCCCCAGCGCCGACCCGGCCGTCGAGGAGCTGCGGGAGCGCCAGCAGCGGAACTTCATCGCCACCCTGATGCTCTCCCAGGGCGTGCCGATGCTCTCGCACGGCGACGAGCTCGGCCGCACCCAGCTGGGCAACAACAACGCCTACTGCCAGGACAACGAGCTCACCTGGGTGCACTGGCCCGAGGGCGACGGGCCGCAGGCGCGGCTGCTGGAGTTCACCCAGGGGATGATCTGGCTGCGCCGCGACCACCCGGTGTTCCGGCGGCGGCGGTTCTTCCACGGCCGGCCGGTGTCCGCCTCCGGCGGCTTCGACGACCTCACCGACATCGCCTGGTTCACCCCGACGGGGGAGGAGATGACCAAGCGCAACTGGGGCGCCAGCCACGCCAAGTCGCTGACCGTCTTCCTCAACGGCTACGCGATCTCCGAGCCGGACCGGCGCGGCGGGCGGATCGTCGACGACTCCTTCCTGCTGATGTTCAACGCCCACTTCGAGCCGCTGGAGTTCACCGTGCCCGCCGACCACGGGCAGGAGTGGCAGGTCGTGGTCGACACCGCCCGGCCCCGGCTGCCCGCCCCCGGCACCGGCGCGCGGGTCAAGGCCGGGGACCGCCTGTGGCTGACCGACCGCTCGCTGATGGTGCTGCAGCGGCCCGCGTAGCCGGCGCGCGCAGGCGGTGCCCGAAGGCGGTCCTCGAAGCGGGTCCTCGCAGGCGGTGCCCGGCCGCTCCCCGGGAGCGGCGCGGCCGTTCGGACGGCCGGATAGGTCACCTGTTCGGGTCAGCAGCGGGTCTTGGCGGCGCCCTCCCCCGGGTACCTATGGAGCTATGACCCCCGCCGCCGAGCCCGCGCAGCCCCGCCCGGCCGCCGCCGTCCCCTCGTCGTCGTACCGCCTCCAGCTCCAGCCCGGCTTCACCCTCCGCGACGCCACCGCCGCCGTCCCCTACCTGGCCGCCCTCGGCGTCTCCCACCTGCACCTCTCCCCGCTGCTGGAGGCCGTCCCCGGCTCCACCCACGGGTACGACACCGTCGACCACACCCGGATCAGCGAGCAGCTCGGCGGGGAGCCGGCGCTGCGCGAGCTGGCCGCCGCCGCGCACCGCCACGGCCTGCGGCTGATCGCCGACGTGGTACCCAACCACATGGCCGTGCCCGCCCCCGAGCGGCTCAACCGGCCGCTGTGGCAGGTGCTGCGCGACGGGCCCGACTCGCCGTACGCGCGCTGGTTCGACATCGACTGGACGGCCCAGGCGGGCCCCGTCGACGCCCCCGGGCGCGGGCGGGTGCTGCTGCCGCTGCTCGGCGACCGGCTCGGCGCGGTGCTGGACCAGCTCACCGTGGACGCCGGGGTGCTGCGCTACCACCGGCACGAGCTGCCGCTGCGCTCCGGCACCGAGGAGCTGCCGCTGCCGGAGCTGCTCGCCCGCCAGTGGTACCGGCTGGCCTGGTGGCGGCTGGCCCGCACCGAGCTCAACTACCGGCGCTTCTTCACCGTCAACGAGCTGATCGCACTGCGCGCCGAGGACCCGGAGGTGTTCGCCGCCACCCACGCCGTCCTCCTCGGGCTGCACGCCGACGGCGTCCTGGACGGCTTCCGGATCGACCACCCGGACGGGCTCGCCGACCCGCGCGGCTACCTGGAGCGCCTGGCGGCGGCCACCGGCGGGGCGTACGTCGTGGTCGAGAAGATCCTCACCGGCGAGGAGCGGCTCCCCGCGGACTGGCCGGTGGCCGGCACCACCGGCTACGACGCGCTGCGCCGGATCGACGGCGTGCTCGTCGACCACGCGGGTGCCTGCCGCCTCGCCGGGGCGTACGAGTCCTTCCTGCACGGCGGGCCGGTCCGGGACCTCTGTGCCGACCCGCACCCCGCGATCGCCGAGGCCCGGCGCGGGCGCGCCGACATGGCCGGGCCGGACGGCGAGCTCGCCGCCGAGGTCGAGCGGCTGGTGCGGATCGCGCTGCGGATCGGCGCGGCCGAGCCCGCGCACGCCGACCACGCGCCCGGGCAGCTGCGCGCGGCGCTCGGCCGGCTGCTCACCGGCTACCCGGCGTACCGGCCGTACGCCCGGCCCGGCGAGGCGCCGCCGACGGCGTCGGTGGAGCAGCTGCGGGCGGCCCTGGACGGCTCCGCCGACCCGACCGACCGGCTGGTGGCCGCGCTCGCGCTCGGCGAGCTGGGCCGCGGCGCCGACAAGGACGAATTCTGCGCGCGCTTCGCCCAGACCGCCGCCGCGGTGGCCGCCAAGGGCGTCGAGGACACCGCCTTCTACCGCTGGAACGCCCTGCCGGGCCTCAACGAGGTCGGCGGCGAGCCCGCCCGGCCGGGGCTGCACCCGGCGGAGTTCCACGACTGGTGCCGCTACCTGGAGGGCACCTGGCCGCACAGCATGACGGTGCTCTCCACCCACGACACCAAGCGCAGCGCCGACGCCCGGGCCCGCCTCGCCGTGCTCGCCGAGCGGCCGGACGCCTGGGCCGCCGAGGCCGCCGCGTGGTCCACCGCCGCGGGCCCCGGCTTCGACCGGGACGCCGACTGGCTGCTCTGGCACAGCCTGGTCGCCGCCTGGCCGATCGACCCGGACCGGCTGGTCGCCGCTCTGCTCAAGGCCGCCCGGGAGGCCAAGCTGCACACCTCCTGGACCAGCCCCGACCCCGGCTACGAGCGGGCCCTGGAGCAGCGCGCCCGCTCCGTCCACGGCAACCCCGGGCTGCTGCCCAGGATCGAGGGCGCCGTGCACGCCCTCGCCCCGTACGCCCGCGCCAACACCCTCGCCGCCGCGCTGCTGCACCTCACCGTGCCGGGCGTGCCGGACCTCTACCAGGGCAGCGAGGAGCCGCTGTACACCCTGGTGGACCCGGACAACCGGGGCGTGGTGGACTTCGGGGCGCTCGCCGTGCGGCTGACCGACGCGGCCGCGCCGCGCCCCGGCGACCTCGCCCGGGAGAAGCTGCACCTCACCGCCACCGCGCTGCACCTGCGCCGCTCCCACCCGCTCGGCCCGTACCGGCCGCTGCACGCCGTGGGCCTCGCCGGTGACCACCTGCTGGCCTTCGCCCGGGGCGAGGACGTGGTCACCGCCGTCACCCGGCTGCCGTACGGGCTGGAGCGGGCGGGCGGCTGGCGCGACACCGTGCTGGAGCTGCCGGCGGGCTGGCCGTGGACGGACGAGCTGACCGGGCGGAGCTTCCCGGCGGGCGCGGTGCCGGTGGCCGAGCTGCTGGCGGCCCTGCCGGTGGCGCTGCTGACGAGGAGGGGATGATGCCGGCCTACGAGGTGTGGGCGCCCCACGCGGCCGACCGCGTGCGGGTCGAAGTCAACGGCTTCGCCTACGAGTTGTCCCGCTGCCCGGACCGGGACGGCTGGTGGTCCGGCGAGGCTCCGGCGGGTGACTACGCCTTCCGGCTCGACGACGGCCCGCCGCTGCCCGACCCGCGCTCGGCCCGGCAGCCGCACGGGCCGGACGGGCCGAGCCGCGCGGTGGACCACGCCGCGTTCCGCTGGTCGCAGGAGGGCCGGCGCGGCCGGCCGCTGCCCGGCGCGGTGCTGTACGAACTGCACGTGGGCACCTTCACCGCCCGCGGCACCTTCGACGCCGCCGCCGAACGGCTGGACCACCTGGTCGAGTTGGGCGTGGACTTCGTCGAGCTGATGCCGGTCTGCCCGTTCCCCGGCAAGCACGGCTGGGGCTACGACGGGGTCTCGCCCTGGGCCGTCCACGAGCCCTACGGCGGCCCCGACGGGCTCAAGCGCTTCGTGGACGCCGCCCACCGCAGGGGCCTCGGGGTGGTGCTGGACGTCGTCCACAACCACCTCGGCCCCTCCGGCAACCACCTGCCCGCGTACGGCCCGTACTTCACCGACCGGCACCACACCCCGTGGGGCTCGGCGGTCAACCTGGACGCGCCCGGCTCGGACGAGGTGCGCGCCTACCTGATCGGCAGCGCGCTGGCCTGGCTGCGCGACTACCGGATCGACGGGCTGCGGCTGGACGCCGTGCACGCCCTCGTGGACCACCGGGCGGTCCACTTTCTGGAGGAACTCTCCAGCGAGGTACGAAAGTTGGCTGTCACGACCAACCGGCCACTGTTCCTGATCGCCGAGTCCGACCGCAACTCTCCGGCCACCACCGCCCCGCCCGAGGCCGGCGGGCAGGGGCTCACCGCCCAGTGGAGCGACGACTTCCACCACGCCCTTCACTGCGCGCTCACCGGCGAATCCCAGGGCTACTACCGGGACTTCGCGCGCGCGCCGCTCGCCGCCCTCGCCAAGACGCTCACCCGGGGGTTCTTCCACGACGGCACCCGGTCCTCCTTCCGCGGCCGCACCCACGGGCGCCCGTTCGCCCCGCTCGGCGACGGACACCGACTGCTCGGCTACCTCCAGACCCACGACCAGGTCGGCAACCGGGCGCTCGGGGACCGCGTCTCCACCAGCCTCTCCCCCGGCCGGCTCGCCTGCGGCGCGGCACTGGTGCTCACCTCGCCGTTCACCCCGATGCTCTTCATGGGCGAGGAGTGGGGAGCCGCCACCCCCTGGCAGTACTTCACCGACCACACCGACCCGGACCTCGCCGAGGCCGTCCGGCAGGGCCGGCGGCGGGAGTTCGCCGAGCACGGCTGGGCCGCCGAGGCCGTCCCCGACCCGCAGGAACCCGCCACCGTACTGCGCTCGGTCCTCGACTGGACCGAGCCCCGGCGCGCCCCGCACACCGAACTGCTCTCCTGGTACCGGCAGTTGATCCGGCTGCGGCGCGAGCGCCCGGAACTGTCCGACCCGGACCTCGGCGCGGTGCGGGTGACGCACGACGAGGCGGCGGGCCTGCTGGTGGTGCACCGGGGGCCGTACCGGATCGCCGTCAACCTCGGGCCGGGCGAGGCCGCGCCGGCGCTGGGGGCCACCGGGCGCGAGGTGGTGGCGGCCTTCGGGGCGGCGGCGCTGGAGGGGCCGGCGGTGCGGCTGGCGGCGGACGCGGTGGCGATCGTCGCCGTCTGAGCGTCCCCCCCTCCGGCAGGAACCCGCCGTGGGAGTCGCCTACCAGAGGAAGGTGCCGATCCGCTCCCGCAGCGACGGGGCGTCCAGGCCGTAGGCGGCCAGGTGCTCCTCGATCGAGCCGTAGTGCCGGTGCTCCTCGCGCGGCACGCCCAGGCCCAGCACCCGGTGCGGGCGGTCGGCGAGCGCCGCGTGCGCCTCGCCGGCGGAGGTGCCCGCCAGGTACGGCTCGACCAGCACCACATCGGCCCGCTCGCCGAGCGCCGCCCGCAGTCCGGCGGCGTCGAAGGGGCGCACCGTCGCCGCGTACAGCACGGAGACGTCCAGGCCCTCGGTGGCCGCGAGCACCGCGTCCAGCATCGGCCCGACGGCGAGCACCGCGCCGCGCGAGCCCGTCCGGACCGTGGTGAAGCGGCCCGGTTCGACCGGCAGCGGGGTCGCGTTCTGCTGCACCGACAGCCGGACGTACACGTTGCGGTCGCCGTCCGCGTAGGCGTGGCGCAGCAGTTGCTCGGCCTCGTCCGGGTGGCCGGGAACGTGGACCGTCCAGCCCGGCAGGGTGTCCAGCAGGGCGACGTCCCCCGGGGACATGTGGGTGCGGCCGCCGGCCGGCCAGTCGTACGAGCCCGCCGCGCTCACCAGCACGGCGCCGACGCCCTGGTGGACGAGGTCCAGCTTGACCTGTTCGAAGGGCCGCTCGATCAGGAAGCTGGCGAAGGTGTGGGCGATCGGGCGCATCCCGGTGAGCGCCAGGCCGCCCGCCGCGCCGATCAGGAGCTGCTCGCGGATGCCCACGTTGACCACCCGGTCGGGGTGGAGCTCCTGGGCCGGGCCGAAGGCGGCCGCGGTGATGTCGGCGAGCACCAGGGCCAGCCGGGGGTCCTCGTCCAGCAGGCGGGTGGTCACGGCCACGAAGCGGTCGCGCATGGTGTCCATCGGTGAAGGTCCTTTCGTCGCCGGGAGGTCGGCGGTGCTCGGCGTGCTCAGGAGTACGTGGGCGCCCAGGCGTACGTGGGTGCTCAGGAGTACGTGGGTGCTCAGGAGTACTTGGGTGCTCAGGAGTACTTGGGCTCGACCCGGGCGACCACCACGTGCGGGCGGCCCGGGTGCTCGGCGGTGTAGGCGCGGTACAGCGCCTCGTGGTCGCGGCCGTCCACCGTCGCGGTCGACCAGCCCTCGGCCGCGAACCGCTGGGCGATGCCGCCCTGCCAGCCGTGGGTGGCGGAGGAGTTGTCGATCACCACCACGTGCAGCCGCTCCAGCCCGTAGGCCCCGGCGAAGGCCACCGCCTCGGCGTTGGAGCCCTCGTCGAACTCCGCATCGCCGACCAGCACCCAGACCGCCGGGTCGGTCAGGCCCTGGGCCCGCAGCCCGAGCGCGGTGCCGACGGCCAGCGGCAGGCCGTGGCCGAGCGACCCGGAGGCGATCTCCACGCCGGGGACCAGCGTGCGGTCCGGGTGGTGGCCGAGCGGCGAGTCGTAGCCGCCGAAGCTCGGCAGCACCTGCGGGTCGAGGAAGCCCTTGGCCGCCAGCACGGCGTAGTACGCCATCGGGCCGTGGCCCTTGGAGAGCAGGAAGCGGTCGCGGTCCTGCGCGTCGGCGGTCTCCGGGGCCACCCGCAGCACCCGGTCGTAGAGCACCCAGAGCGCGTCCAGGGTGGAGGTGGCGGCGGGGCCGTGCTTCTCGTCGCCGGTCATCAGGCTCATCAGGGCGGGCAGGTCCTCGAAACGGGTGCCGGTCCCGGCCTCGGCCGTCGGGTTCGTCGTCATGCCCCCGATCGTGCAACTTAAAGCCGACTTGAGGTCAAACGGCTAGAGTGGGTCCCCGTGACCGCCCGCCACGAAGACCGCCACGAAGCCCGCCATGCCCCCGGCCCGCACCACAGCGACCTGCTCACCATCGGCCAACTCGCCCGGCGCAGTGGCCTCGCCCCCTCCGCGCTGCGCTACTACGAGAGCCTCGGCCTGATCCACGCCACCCGCACCACCGGCGGCCAGCGCCGCTACACCCGCGGCACACTGCGCCGGATCGCCTTCGTCCGCGCCGCCCAGCGGGTCGGCCTCTCGCTGGACGAGGCGAAGGTCGCCCTCGACCGTCTCCCCGACCGCCCGGCCCCCAGCCGCACCGAGTGGGACCGGGTGGCCGAGTCCTGGCAGAGCCGGATCGACGAGCAGATCGCCGAACTGCGGCGGCTCAAGGAGAAGCTCTCCGGCTGCATCGGCTGCGGGTGCCTCTCGCTGTCGCGCTGCGCCCTCTACAACGCCGCCGACCGCGCGGGCGAGGCCGGGCCCGGCGCCCGCTACCTGCTCACCCGCGACCCATCCACCCCGGAGCCGGTCGCCACGGACGCCGACGCCTGCGGCAGCCGCCGGGACGGGGACTGAGAACCGACGCCGCGGAACGGCGCCGAGTTCACCGCCCGGGCCGGCCCGCACCTGCTCGGCCACCTGCCGGACGCCTACGGGCGCCGCGTCGAGCCCCGCCCGCCGAGGGCGTACACCCTGCTCCACGTGCACGGCAACCTGCCGTGGCACCTGCGGGAGTCGAAGCCCTCGGCGCGGACGCCGGACGCCCTCGCCGAGGAGTGGTTCGGCGTCCAGGTCCGCCAGAGCCTGTCGGGGCCGGTCAGGGCCGCGGGTCGGTGCGCAGCAGGCTGTACCGCACGACGTCGCGCCACTCGCCGCCGCGGAAGGTCACCGCGCGCTGCACGCCCTCGCGGGTGAAGCCGAGCTTCTCCAGGACGCGCTGCTCGGCCAGGTTGCCGGCCTCCGTGTCCGCCTCCAGCCGCATCACCGGCGAGTGCGCGAACAGGTAGTCCACCAGCAGCCGTTGGGCCCGGGTGCCGATCCCGCGCCCGCGCACCTGGGGCCGCAGCTGCACGCCGATGCTCCAGTACGGGGCGGACGGCCGCACCCCGCTGCGGTTGGCGGCGACGAAGCCGCCGAACCCGCCCCCGACGACGACCGCCAGCATCCACTGCCGGTCGTCCAGCAGCCCGCCCTCCACCCACTGGCGGCGGAACCGCTGCGGGTCCCGCCAGCCGTACCACTGGAACTCACCCAGGGCTTCCGGGTCGTTCACCATCTCCTCGATCACGGCCAGATCGGCCTCGGCGATCGGGCGCAGGGACACCGGCTCATCGGATCTCTCGTCACTCATGCAGGCGCCAACGCGGGTCCGTTCACGACGGTTCCTCGATTCCGCGAGAAATTCCGGACGGATGTCCGAGGGCCCGCGACTCACCGTGCCGGAGGGACGTCCACCGCGCCCGACCCGTCCTTCACCGGCCCGCCTTCACCCGGCGATCGAGCGCGCGAGCCGGAATCCCACGTCGTCGATCCGCAGGGTCGGGTGGCTGCGGCGGCGGACGGAGGCGCGGCAGCTCCAGTGCTCGTCGAACCAGCCGCCGCCGCGCAGCACGCGGTAACTGCCGTACACCTCGGGGTCGTAGTGGTCCCAGCACCACTCCCAGACGTTGCCGAGCAGGTCGTACAGCCCGTAGGCGTTCGGGCGCAGCCCGCCCACCTCGTGCGGCCGCTCACCCGAGTTGCCGCGGTGCCAGGCGATCTCGTCCAGCGGGCCGTAGCGCGGGCCGTCCGTGCCGGCGCGGCAGGCGTGCTCCCACTCGGCCTCGGTGGGCAGCCGGTAGCCGTCGGCGGCGCGGTCCCAGGAGACCTCCTCGCCGTCCACCGCGTAGGCGGGTACGAGGCCTTCACGGCGGGAGAGTTCGTTGCAGTGGCGGACGGCGTCGAGCCAGGAGACGCTGTGCGCGGGGCGGTGGTCGCCGGTCGCGCCCTCGTACTGCTCGCGGGTCACCGGGCAGGCCGCCAGTCGGTACGAGGCCACCTCGACGGCCCAACTGCGTTGGGTGCGGCGGTCGGAGAGGGTGACCCGGCCGGCCGGGACGGTGATCATCCGCCGGTTCCGGGCCGTTCCGGCCGGGGGTGGTTCCCGCCCGGCTTCCAGTCCCGGTCCAGCAGCCCGAGCACCACCTGGTCCACGAACTCGCCCATCACCCAGACCGCGGAGCGCAGCACGCCCTCGCGGACGAAGCCGTTGCGCTCGGCGGAGCGCAGCATCCCGGCGTTGTCCGCCAGCGTCTCGATCTGCAGCCGGTGCAGGCCGCGCACGACGAAGCCGTAGTGGCAGAGCACCGCGACCACGTCGGTGCCGTAGCCCTTGCCGCGGCGGGAGGGCAGCATGCCGAGGCCGATGTGCGCGGACCGGTGGTGGGTGTCGATGCCCCACAGCGTCGCGGTGCCGACCAGCGCGCCGCCGTCCAACTCCACGACGGAGAAGGGCACGTGGGTCGGTACGGTGTCGTCCACCACGAGCCGGCGGTCCTTCGAGCCGGGCGAGACCGGCCGCCACGGGGCGCCCTCGGACCGCGCGGAGGTGACCACGTCGTCGAAGAGTTCGGTCCGCAGGACCGGGATGTCTTCCTCGTGCCGGGCCCTGAGCCCGACCTTGCTTCCCCTGAGCATGCGAGTTTCCTATCCGACCGGGCCGTGGGGCGGCAATCCGATGATCCTCTCGGGGGTCCGTCGCTCAGGCCATCGCGCGGCCGCCGATGTACCCCCAGCCGGCCACCGTGATCGCCGTGGCCGCCCAGGCGACCGCGACCGCCCGCCGGCCGCTCCCGCGGCCCTTGGCCCGCTGGAAGCCGGCGATCAGTGCGGCGATCGCGGTGACCGGCAGGGCGAGGAAGGCGAGGTAGAGCAGGCGGGCCCAGCCCGGCGCGAACACCGCGAACCAGAGGCCGAGGACCCCCGGCGGAGCCGACACCGCCGCGACCGTCATCCCGGCGGCCGCGCAGGCGATCCGGAAACGGTCCCGGCGGCGGAAGAACGACGGCACGGCACAGACCGCGACGCACAACAGCGCGGGCAGGTAGAACACCAGCGCCGACGTCCCGCGGCCCGCCGTCATGGCGATCACCGGCAGCAGGAACGCCACGATCCCCAGCGCGGTCAGCCACCGGGCACTCATCGGCACCGCCACCATGCTTCCCCCCGTGCGCACCGGACCGTTCGAATGCGCGCGAACCTAGCACACGGACGGCGCGGGCCGTCACGGTCCCACCAGGTTCACATCGCCGTCATGTCCGGCCCCCGGCGTGCCGGTTTGACCGGTTCGCGCACCCTTCGGCCCTTCACCCGGAAGTTCCCGGAGGAATTTCCGGAACGCTCCCTCCGGCGCCTCTCCCCGCCCCGCGGAAACGGCCTTTCCCGGCTCCTGACGGGGGCGCCGCCGCGCGCCGGCCCCGGGCCTGGAGCCTCGTCCCGACCTGGCCGTCGACAGACCCAACAGGCCTCCGTACAGCGGTCATCGCGCTCCGCGCACCCGTCCGGCGAGCCGCCTAGGCTCGGCCGCATGAACCGTACGATCCGCACCACCGAAGACGTCCTCACCCTCCTCGACGGCCTCTTCCCGCCGGCCGAACCGTTCTGGGACCGGTTCTACGCGGACCGGTCCGCCGGGCGCCCGTTCTTCGCTCCCAAGCCGGACGAGAACCTGGCCCACTACCTCGACCGCGGCCTGCTCGCCCCCGGCCGGGCGCTCGACCTCGGCTGCGGCAACGGCCGCAACGCGATCCACCTGGCCACCGTCGGCTTCGAGGTGGACGCCGTCGACCTCTCCGCCACCGCCATCGCCTGGGCCGAGGAGCGCGCCCGCGAGGCGGGCCTCGGCCTCGACACGGGCACCGGCACCGGCACCGGCACCGGCACCGGCCTGAGGTTCCACCGGGCGAGCATCTTCGAGGCCGAACTCCCGCACGCCCGCTACGACCTGGTCTACGACTCCGGCTGCCTGCACCACCTCCCGCCGCACCGCCGGGTCAGCTACCTGGCCCTGCTGGACCGGGTCCTGGCGCCGGGCGGGCACTTCGCCGTCACCGCCTTCGCGGCCGGCGCGATGGGGTCCGAGCGGCCCGACGAGGAGCTCTACCGGCTCGGCGCGCTGGAGGGCGGCCTGGCCTACTCGCCGGACGAACTCCGCTCGCTGTTCCGCGGGTTCACCCCGCTGGAGATCCGCCCGATGGCCGCCCAGGGCCCCGACTCGGCGCTGTTCGGCGTCCCCTTCCTCCTCACGGCGCTCTTCCAGCGAACCGCCGGCCTCCAAACGGCCGCTCATCCGTAGACCGCGCTCGCCCACCACCCCCGGCTCCAGGGCGTGTCCGGCTGCTTCCCCCGGGCCCTTCCCCGGCTCGCCCAGCAGCTCGGCGCCCCCGGCGCCCGCGGACGGCTTCCCTGCGTACCACCTGCCGCAGTTCCCGGACGCGCCCGCCCGGTCGGTCGCGGCGGCGGCCGGGGCGATCGCCGCCGTGTTCGGCGAGGCCGTCGGCCGACAGACCGTGGTCACCCTCGACGGCGTTCCGGCATCGGCGGCCTGGTCGCCCGACCAGGCCGGACGCGTCCCCGGCCGCCGGTCCCGCGCGGGGGCGATCCCGCGCCCCGAGGACCACCCCGCGCCCCGTCCCCGGCCCCCACCGCATCCGATCACATCGAACACACAGGCCCAATCAGCACCATCGACCACAAAAGGGAATCCGGGCGTCCGGCCCGGAACCCGGCTTTGCGGCCGACGGTCCGTTGGCATAGGTTTTCGATCACCGTCGATGCGCATCGGCCCTGACCACTCCTCAATCCCGGGGCGGCGGGCAGGGCGAGGAGCCAGGCGGCCCCAAGCACAGGGGGAGGAGCCGCCATGCCGCACGCCCGTGACCACGGGTCGACCGGGCGGCGAGGACGGACGGACGGCGCCGCGCACCAGCGGCCCACGGCCGGCGAGCACCCGACCCCGACCAATGCCACCGGACATCCGAGGAACCGTCAGTTGCGCACCACCAGAGTCGTCACCGCCACCGCCGCAGCCCTCGTCTGCCTGGGCGCGCTCAGCGCCTGCGGGCCGGACAACGGCCAGGACGGCGGCACGATCGCCGCCCCGGCCGGGGCCACCACCCCCGCCACCAACCCCACCAAGCCCACCGGAAGCGACAAGGGCATCCCGGACAAGGCCTGGATGGACACCAAGAGCATCCCGATGGACGAGAGTTACCACTACACGCCGCTGGCGGCCAACGCCAAGCAGGTCTCCGGCGTCACCCAGTTCAAGGGCATGGAGCTGTGCCACGCCGCGGTCGCCAAGGACGACGAGGCGCTGTTCACCGGCGCCGCCGCCGCGAAGTCCGAGGTCGGCTTCGGCGGGGACCGCTGGGCGGCCCAGCAGACCCTGCTGTTCCACGGTGACCCGACCCACAGCAGCGGCGCCAAGCAGTCCACCAACCTGGCCCAGGCCCGCCTGACGGAGGCCGTCAAGTCCTGCGCCAAGACCGTGCCCGGCGCCACCGTGAAGGTCGACAGCGCCCCGGAGGCGCCCTACTTCGCGGCCGTCCTGACCGTCCCGCAGGCCGACGGCGGCACCGTCACCCTGCACGAGTACGTGGTCAGCGACGGCGGCGTGGTCAGCGAGCTGACCGTCTGGGCCACCACCAAGGCCGGCGCCCAGCCGAAGGACGCCTGGAAGGCGCCCGAGGACAAGTACGTCGGCACCGGCATGGCCGCGCCGATGTGCGAGGCCCTCCCGGGCTGCGACGGGCACTGACCCCCGGCGGGCACCCGCCCGCAACACGGCACGGAGGAACCGCACGGCACGGAAGGCCGCCCGGTCCGTCCGCCCCCCTGGGGACCGGACGGGCCCGGCGGCCCCTTCACGCCCGCTCCGGGGAGTCGGGCGACTGCGCTCGTGACAGCACCTCGCGGCCGACCACCGTCAGGCCCGGGACGTGAACGCCCGGCGCCCGGGTCTCCACGACCGACCGCCCCCGGTCAGCCCCGGAGCACCGCCAGCTCGACTTCCCGGCCGGCCCCGGCGCCGGGCACGGGCAGCGACACGCCGGAGGGCTCGAAGCCGGCCTTGCGGTACATCGCCTCGGCCCGCGGGTTGTCCTCGTGGACGAACAGCCGCACCCGCTCGATCCTGGGCTCGGTGAGCGACCACGCCCAGTCCTGGACGGCCCGGATCAGGTCCCGCGCCAGCCCGGTGCCGCGCGCCTGAGGCCGGACGTAGACCCCGACCACGTGCACCTGGTCGACCTCGATGACGTCGCCTTCCAGGGCCCCGTCTCCGCCGGACCGCTCGACCACCCCGGTCATGGAGCCGAGCAGGCGCCCGTCCTGGGTCTGCGCGACGAACTGCGCCACGTCCGGGCCGGTCGCGGCCCGGGTCGTGCGGTCCTGCCAGAACTCGTCGGGCCTGGTGACGGCCAGCTCGTACGTCTCCAGGAAGGCCACGGCCGCGACCGGGTCCTGCAGCGCTTCCAGGCGGAGGTCCCTGAGCGACTGCCACTCCTCGGCCCGCACCCGTCTGATGATGATTCCGGTACTCATCGCGTGATCATTTCATCGGGGCCGACACCCCGTGCAACCGAATTCGGCGCCGCCGCCGACCGGTCCCGATCGCCCCGGGATCCCTCCAGCAGCCGCGCCAGCAGCGCCGCCGGGCCCTCCGGCAGGCTGCCGTGGACGAGTTCGGTGCGGTGCGCCAGCCGGGGCTCCGCGATCGGCGCGGACCCGACCCCGGGCGCCCCCGCGAGCACCGGCTCGGGCAGCAGGGTGAGCCCGTGCCCGGCCGCCACCAGCGCGAGCAGTCCGTGCAGGTCGGTGCCCTGGTAGCGGATGGCGGGCCGGAAGCCGTCGACGCCCGCGGCCGCGCGCAGCCGGGCCACCGTCGGGGTGAGGTCGGGCGCGTCCAGCCAGCGGGCGACGGAGAGGTCGGCGAGCGCGAGGCCGCGGTGGCCGGCCAGCGGGTGGCCGACGGGCAGGGCGACGGCGACCGGCCGCTCGGCCACCGCGACGGTGCGCAGCGGGCCGACATCGGGCAGCGCCAGCGGGTCGCTGGGCGCGGCCAGTCCGTCGATCAGGGCGAGGTCGACCTCTCCGGTGGCGACCTGGGCGGGCAGCGCGTCCTGGGCGAGCACCCGGACCACCGGCTCCACCCCGGGGTAGCTCCGGCGCACCTCGCCGAGCGCGCGCCCCAGGGCCGCCCCGACCGCCAGCGGGGTGGCCCCGAGCACCAGCCGGGCGCTCGGGGCGCCCGCCAGGCGCGCGACGTCGGCACGCGCCGCTTCCAGCCGGACCAGCAGCGGCGCGGCGTGCTCCAGCAGCCGCCGCCCGGCGCCGGTCGGCCCGACCGGACGGCGGACCAGCAGCGCCGCCCCGAGGTCCGCCTCCAGCGAGGCGATCTGCTGGGAGACCGCGGACTGGGTGTAGCCGAGCTCCCGCGCGGCCTCCGAGAAGGAGGCCAGGCGGGCGACGGTGACGAAGGTGCGCAGCTGCTGCGGGTCCACGGCGGCCATCAACCGATCTGATCGAAGCTTAAGGAATCATCGTTGGCACTGATCTCGGGTGCGGGGTCAGGATAGCCCCATGACCTACCTGACCCCGCGGGTCGCCCTGGTCGGCGACCGCTCCCCCGCCGTCCGCTCGCACGCGCGGATCCCGGGCCTGCTGGACGCCCTCGCCGAGCACGACCACCTCGTCCTGGACGCCTACTGGATCCCTACCGGGGACGCCGCCGCGCCCGACGCCCTGGCCGGCTTCGACGCGGTCTGGCTGCTGCCCGGCAGTCCGTACCGCAGCGAGGCGGGCGCGCTGGCCGCCGTCCGGACCGCCCGCGAGCGCGGCATCCCCTTCCTCGGCACCTGCGCCGGGTTCCAGCACGCGGTGCTGGAGTACGCCCTGAACGTCTGCGGCCTGACGGACGCCGTCCACGGCGAGGCGCACCCGGACGCCGAGCAGCAGGTGATCGCGCCGCTGGCCTGCTCGCTGGTCGGCCACGAGGGGTCCGTCACGGTCACCCCCGGGAGCCTCGCCGAGCGGGTCCTCGGCGCCACCCGCATCCTGGAGCGCTACCACTGCGCGTACGGCCTCGACGGCGCCTACCTGGACCGGCTGTCCGCGCACGGCCTGCGGTTCAGCGGCGTTGACGGGTCGGGCGAGGCGCGCATCCTGGAGCTGCCCGGCCATCCGTTCTTCCTGGCCTCGCTGTTCCAGCCGGAGCTGTCCGGCGACGGCACCCGGGCGCACCCCATGATCCGCGCCCTGGCCGGCGCCGCCGTGGCGCACGCGGACGCGGGCATCCCGGCCACGACGGCCTGACCCCGGCCCGGAACGGGCGGCCTCCTCGCCGCGACGGCCCGAGCCGGGCCCGGGGCGGCCCGGGCGCACCTCACATCGGCAGCGAGCGCAGCCGTACCGGGCCCTCCGGCCACCCGGCCCCGGCGACCAGCGGCGCCCACATGGTGCGCAGGGGCATCTCCGCCAGCCGCCCCTCGGGCTGTTCCACCGTCACCCCCCGCACCACCTCCCGGAACCCGAGCCCCCGGTAGAACGCGGCCAGCGGCGGGCGGCAGAACAGCAGCGCGTACCGGTGGCCGAGCGTGCGCGCGTGGTCGAGGGCGGCCCCGACCACGGCCTGCGCGAGGCCGCCGCGCCGCCGGTCGGGGGCGACGCAGACCCCGCCGACGCCCATCACCGTCAGGTCGGTGCCGCCCGCGGTGAGCGGCAGCGGCACCAGCCCGGCGTGGGCGACGAGCCGGCCGTCCGCGGCCCGGATACCGAAGTGGATCTCCTTGGGCCGGAAGGTCAGCCCGGTGTACGCGACGCCGTACGGGTCCTTCCCCGGGCCGAGGACCTCCTCCTGCTCGACGCGGCCGTACTGCGCGAGCCGTTCGACCACCGGCGCCCCGGCGGGGGCCGGCTCGGGCGAGAAACGATCATCCATCCCGCCATGCTCCCCTCCCGCCCGGGCCTTTCACCAGTCCCTTCCCGGCCACTCGATCCGACGATCGTCCCGGCACCGCGCCGGCGTGGAAGCATGGCCCCTCGTGCAGCAGCCCACCGACCGGTCGGCCACCGGCGAGTCGGCCGCCGGGCCGTCAGACAGCCCGCATCCGCAGCGTGTATCCGCGGCCCTCGGCCGAAGCCCGGACTCAGGCCGCCGCGCGCCGCGCCAGCTCCGCCCAGACCTCGTCCACCCGCGCCTCCAGCTCCGCCAGGCCGGCGCTGTTGTCGATCACCAGGTCGGCGATCGCCAGCCGGTCCTCCCGGGAGGCCTGTGCGGCCATCCGGGCCCGGGCCTCCTCCTCGGCCATCCCGCGCAGCCGCACCAGCCGGTCCACCCGCACCTCGTCGGCCGCGTCCACCACCGCGACCAGGTCGTACAGCGGCGCCAGGCCGTTCTCGGCCAGCAGCGGCACGTCGTGCACCACGACCGCGTCCGGCGCGGCCGCCGCCTCCAGCTCGGCGGCGCGGTCCCGCACCAGCGGGTGGACGATCGCGTTGAGCGCCTTCAGCCGCTCCGGGTCGGCGAACACGACCGCCCCGAGCGCCGGACGGTCCAGTGCGCCGTCCTCGCGCAGCACCTGCGGTCCGAACTCGGCGACCACGGCCGCCAGACCGTCCGTCCCGGGGGCGACCACCTCGCGGGCGATCACATCGGAGTCCACGATCACCGCGCCGCGCGCGGCGAACAGCCGGGACACCTCGCTCTTGCCCGCGCCGATACCACCCGTCAGTCCGATCTTCAGCATGGCGTCAGGCTACCGGCGCGGCTCCGGACCCGTCAGCACGGGCCACCCCCGGAGCCCCCTCAGTCCAGCTCCAGGCTCTCGCCCTCCCCCAGCACCGTCAGCTCCGCCCCCGTCCCCGGCCCCTGCGGCCCGACCAGCCGGATCTGCACGGCGAACCCGATCGGACTGAGCACCGCCTCGTGCACCGGCACCGCCCGGCGCGGACCGGCCTCCCGGACGTAGTCGATCACCTCAGAGGCCTTGCTCCACGGCGCCGCGAGCGGCAGCAGCAGCGTCTCCACGGCGTGCGGCGGCACGGTGAACGCGTCGCCGGGGTGGAACAGCCGGCCGTCGAAGAGGAACCCGATGTTGTGCACCCGAGGGATGTCCGGGTGGATCACCGCGTGCCACTCGCCGTGCACCGAGACGCCGAGCCCGCCGATCTCGAAGGCGTCGCCCTCGCCGACCACGGTGACCCGCCGCGCCACGCCGTCCAGCTGGGCGGCGACGGCCCGGTTGGTCCACACCCGCAGCGCCGGGTCGGCCTCCAGCGCGGCGCGCAGCCCGGACTCCTCGAAGTGGTCCATGTGCTCGTGGGTGATCAGGACGGCGTCCGCGCCGGCCAGTGCGGCGGCGGAGTCGGTGAACGCCCCGGGATCGACGACGACGGTGGTGTCGCCGTGCTCGACGCGTACGCAGGCATGTCCGAACTTGGTGATTCGCATGCCGGGAACCATACAGCAAGACTGTACAGCCAGGCTGTAGATCTTCCCGATAGACTCATCCCATGAGCAGCGAAGCCCCGCTCCCACATCCGCACCCGCACCCGCACCCGCACCCGCACCCGCACCCGCACCCGGACACCCTGGAACTCGCCGCCGACCTGCGCGCCGCCCTCGGGGGCCTGGTCCGCTCCCTGCGCGACGGCGACGAGCTGCCGCAGAACCAGGCCGGCGTCCTCGGCCTGCTGGTCCGCGACGGGCGCACCTGCACGGTCGCCGAACTCGCCGCGCTCCAGCGGGTCCGCCACCAGTCGATGGCCCGCACCGTCGCGCTGATGACCGAGGCCGGACTGGTCACCCAGCAGCCCCACCCCACCGACGGCCGCAAGCTGCTGGTCACCGCCACCGAGGCCGGCCGCAGCGCCCTGTTCGACCAGCGCGCCCGCCGCGAGCACCGGATCGCCACCGCCATCGAGGCCCGGCTCACCCCCGAGGAGCAGCACCGGCTGCGCGCGGCGGTCGACCTGCTACGCCGACTGGGCTGAGCCCACCAGGTCCTTGCCAGCCGGCGCCTCTCCCACCGGGCTCTCTTCCGCCGGCTCCGCCACCGGCCGCGGCGCCGGGACCGCCGCCGCCGGCCGGATCTCCGGCAGGTCGACGTGCTCGCTGAGCCCGAACCGCCGGTGCAGCCGCCGCAGCGGAGCGGGCGCCCACCAGTTGAACTCGCCGAACAGGCTCATCGCGGCGGGCACCAGCAGACAGCGCACCAGGGTGGCGTCCACCGCGACGGCGACGGCCAGCGCGATGCCCATCTGCTTGACCATCAGCATGTCCCCGAGCGCGAACCCGGCGAAGACGATCACCATCAGCAGTGCCGCCGAGGTGATGATCCGACCGCTGCGCTGCACGCCCAGCTCCACCGCCCGGACGCAGTCGTGCCCGCGCAGGGTCAGCTCCCTGATCCGGGAGAGCAGGAACACCTCGTAGTCCATCGACAGCCCGAAGGCGAAGGCGAAGACCAGCACCGGGATGAAGGTCTCCAGCCCGCCGGTCGGACTGAACCCGAGCAGCCCGCTGAACCAGCCGTCCTGGAACACCAGGGTGAGCGCGCCGAGCGAGGCGCCCAGCGAGAGCAGGTTCATCAGCAGCGCCTTGACCGGCATCACCACCGAGCCGGTCATCAGGAACAGCAGCACCAGGGTGCCGACCGCCACCAGGCCCAGCGCCCACGGCCCGCGTGAGAGCAGCTCGTCCTGGAAGTCCACCACCGAGGCCGCGCCGCCGGTGACGTAGGTGGTCAACCCGCCGCGGTCGGCCCGCAGCTCCTCCACCACCTGCTTGGCCTGGGCGCCCTGCGGCTCCCCGTGCACCAGCACGTCGATCGTGGAGACCGTGTCGCCCACCGGCGACACCGCCCGGACCCCGCTCACCCCGGGCAGCTTGGCGATCACGTCGTCCGCGTACGCCTGGGCCACCGGCGCCCCGCCCTCGACCACCACCGTGATCGGCGCGGCCGAGACCTGCGGGAAGCGCTGGTCGATCGTCTCGGCGACCTGTCGCCCGGCCGAGGAGGCGGGCAGCACCGCGGCGCCGGAGTTGCGCATGTCGGCGTGGAGGAACGGCACCCCGGCCGCCATCAGCAGCGCGACGGAGGCGAGCGTGACGGCGACCGCCCGCTTGCGCACCCGGCGCACGGTCCGACTGAAGAACCCCTCGTCCGGGACGGGCGCGGTGGGCGTCTTGATCCGCGCGCCGGCGAAGCCGAGCAGCGCGGGGATCAGGGTGAGCGCCGCGGCGACGGCGATCACCACCACGCTCACTCCGGCCGCCGCCACCGCGCCGAGCACCGGACTGGTGAAGACGAACAGGCCGGAGAGCGCGACGGCCACGGTCAGCCCGGAGAAGGCGACGGTGCGTCCGGCGGTCGCCGCGGTCCGCTCCACGGCGGCGGCGATGTCCGCACCGTGGCCGCGTTCCTCGCGGAAACGATTCACCATGAGCAGCGCGTAGTCGATCGAGAGCCCGAGCCCCAGCACCGTGGCGATCGGCAGCACGCTGGTGTCGATGTCCATGATCCGGCTGAAACCGAACATGGCCAGCAGCGCGCCGCCCACCGAGGCGACCGCCCCGATCACCGGCAGCGAGGCCGCCGCCAGCCCGCCGAAGACCAGCACCATGACGATCAGCGTGAGCGGCAGCGTCACCAGCTCACCGAACCGGGTGTCCTTCTCGGTCTGCTGCTTGACCTCCTGCTGGAGCACCAGGTCCCCGCCGACCGTGACGTGGGCGCCGCCCACTCCGTCCAGCGCGGCGAGCCGCGCGGTGACGGCGTCGGTCTGGGCGGTGCTCGCGGTGTCGGCCATCCGAACGGTGACCAGGCTCGCCGTCCCGTCGGCGGAGCTCAGCGCGGCAGCCTCCGGGCCGGTGCCGTACGCGTCGAGCGAGGAGGAGACCCCGGGCAGGGCGGCGATCTCGGCGGTGGCCCGCTCCACGGCGGCCTTCACCGTCGGATCGCCCACCGGCCTGCCGTCCACCACGGCGGTGACGGTGCCCTTGGCCGGGTCGGCCGCGGCGACCACCGCGCTCCCCCGGTCGGCCTCGGCGCTGGCGGAGGACGCCCCGGCCACCGAGCCCTCGAAGACCCGGCCCCCGATCAGGACGCCGACCACCAGGACGACGGCCCACAGGCCGAGTACCCAGCGACGGTGACGGAAGCAGAACCGGCCGATGGCCGCGAGCCGGCCGCCGACCAGGGCGGTGGGGGCGACGGAGGAGGTATTGCGCATGAAAAGCCTTTCGGGCAGCTCCTCTCAATCTAGGTGGAACCCGAACCAAGGCCTATAGATGGGCAATGAGCCTCATCTCACACTTTTCTTCACATCAGCTTCACATAAGTCAAGTCGGTATAAATCATCGCGAAAAACGAAATGGACCCCACCCGGAAATTCCGGGTGGGGCCCACCGTCTAGCTAGCTAGCGGGAAGCGAGAGCCTCAGCTCTGGCCGCCGGCCAGCTTCTCGCGCAGGGCGGCCAGGGCCTCGTCGGAGGCCAGGGCGCCCGAGCCCTCGTCGCTGCTGGACGAGTAGGAGCCACCGGCGGCAGCGGCGACGGCGTCGCCACCCTCCTCGGCAGCCTGGGCGTCGGCCTCGCGGCTCTTGATGACCTGGGCCTGGTGCTGCTCGAAGCGGGCCTGCGCCTCGGCGTACTGGCGCTCCCACTCCTCGCGCTGCTTCTCGAAGCCGGGCAGCCAGTCGTTCGCCTCGGGGTCGAAGCCCTCCGGGTAGATGTAGTTGCCCTGGTCGTCGTACGAGGCGGCCATGCCGTACAGGGTCGGGTCGAACTCGACCTCGGCCGGGTTGGCACCCAGGGCCTCGTTGGCCTGCTTCAGCGACAGGCTGATGCGACGACGCTCGAGGTCGATGTCGATGACCTTGACGAAGATCTCGTCGCCGACCTGGACGACCTGCTCCGGGATCTCGACGTGGCGCTCGGCCAGCTCGGAGATGTGGACCAGACCCTCGATGCCCTCGTCCACGCGGACGAACGCACCGAACGGAACCAGCTTGGTGACCTTACCCGGAACGACCTGGCCGATCTGGTGGGTACGGGCGAACTGCTGCCACGGGTCCTCCTGGGTCGCCTTCAGCGACAGGGAGACGCGCTCGCGGTCCATGTCAACGTCGAGAACCTCGACGGTGACCTCCTGGCCGACCTCGACAACCTCGGACGGGTGGTCGATGTGCTTCCAGGACAGCTCGGAGACGTGAACCAGACCGTCGACGCCACCCAGGTCCACGAAGGCACCGAAGTTGACGATCGAGGAGACGACGCCGGAGCGCACCTGGCCCTTCTGCAGGGTGGTGAGGAAGGTCTGGCGGACCTCGCTCTGGGTCTGCTCCAGCCAGGCACGGCGGGACAGGACCACGTTGTTGCGGTTCTTGTCCAGCTCGATGATCTTGGCCTCGAGCTCCTTGCCCACGTAGGGCTGGAGGTCGCGGACACGACGCATCTCGACGAGCGAGGCCGGGAGGAAGCCACGGAGGCCGATGTCGAGGATGAGACCACCCTTGACGACCTCGATGACGGTACCGGTGACGATGCCGTCCTCTTCCTTGATCTTCTCGATCGTGCCCCAGGCACGCTCGTACTGAGCGCGCTTCTTGGACAGGATGAGACGACCCTCCTTGTCCTCCTTCTGGAGAACCAGGGCCTCGATGTTGTCACCGACGGCGACGACCTCGTGCGGGTCAACGTCGTGCTTGATCGAGAGCTCGCGGGACGGGATGACGCCCTCGGTCTTGTAACCGATGTCGAGGAGAACCTCGTCACGGTCGACCTTCACGATGACGCCCTCGACGATGTCGCCATCGTTGAAGTACTTGATGGTCTCGTCGATCGCGGCGAGGAACGCCTCCGCGTCGCCGATGTCGTTGACCGCGACCTGCGGGGTGGTGCTGAGGGAGGAGTCGGTGGGGCTCGTCATTAGGAAAAGGGCTCCGGTACGGACATGAAAGTCGTAGGTAATGCCACGCGGAGGGCCTGTATCGCTCCCACCGAAAGCCGGACAGCCAAGAACACGGCACACCAAGATCCCGTACAACGAGAACCGGTGTCCGTCTTGCGACCGTGGGGTCTTCGACAGATGCGAGCGCGACCTGCTCCGTCCGAGGCGCGCAGGCCCGCAGCGCAACTTGTAGCATACGGGGACGGCCAGGCACGGTCAATGCCGAAGGACGGCAAGACGGTGGAGCCCGGTACGGATCAGGCCATATCCTCCGAATGCGCGCCTCGCGGCGGCGCCCGAAGGGGCCCTGTCCCCGGATGCCACCGCCAGGATCCGGACCCTCACGGGCCGGTTCGCGGCAGCGGCGCTTCCGCACTTCCATACCCTACGCGATGGGCATTGTCACCGTGGCCACCACCCCCCAGTCAGACCTGCACGATCTTGACACCTCCCCCGCGCGGGTCGAGGAGGAGGACGGCGACGAGGCCACCCGCCGGGAGGCCGGCACCGGGGAGAGCAGCCGGGCCAGCCGGCACTGGTGGGACCGCAACGCCGACGAGTACCAGGACGAACACGGCGAGTTCCTCGGCGACGACCGCTTCACCTGGTGCCCCGAGGGCCTGGACGAGGCCGACGCCCACCTGCTCGGCGAGGTGGCCGGCCGGGACGTCCTGGAGATCGGCGCCGGCGCCGCCCAGTGCTCCCGCTGGCTGGCCGCCCAGGGAGCCCGGCCGGTCGCCCTGGACATCTCCTACCGCCAGCTCCAGCACTCCCGCCGGATCGACCTCGGCCGCGGCACCGCACCCGTCGCGGTCGTCCAGGCCGACGCCGCCGTGCTGCCCTTCGCCGACGCGTCCTTCGACCTCGCCTGCTCCGCCTACGGCGCCGTCCCGTTCAGCGCCGACACGGCCGCCCTGATGCGCGAGGTGCACCGGGTGCTGCGGCCCGGCGGGCGCTGGGTGTTCTCGGTGACCCACCCGATCCGCTGGGCGTTCCCCGACGAGCCGGGCGTCGAGGGCCTCACCGCGATGTCCTCCTACTTCGACCGCACCCCGTACGTCGAACAGGACGAGCAGGGCCGCGCCACCTACGTCGAGCACCACCGCACCCTCGGCGACCGGGTCCGCGAGCTCGTCACCGCCGGCTTCCGCCTGGTGGACCTGGTCGAGCCCGAGTGGCCGGCCGGCCTGGAGCAGGAGTGGGGCGGCTGGTCCCCGCTGCGCGGGCGGCTGATCCCCGGCACCGCGATCTTCGTCACCGAACGGGGCTGAGCGCCCTGATGAACCCGGCCCTGCGTCCCGCCTGGCGCGAACTGCCCGTCCGCACCGCCCTGCCCGCCCTGCACGGCGCGCTGGACGAGCACGGCACCGCCGTCCTCGCCGCACCACCCGGCACCGGCAAGACGACGCTGGTGCCGCTCGCCCTGGCGGGGCTGCTCTCCTCCGAGGGCCCGGTACGGCGGGTGCTGGTCGCCGAACCGCGCCGGCTCGCCGTACGGGCCGCCGCCCGGCGGATGGCCTGGCTGCTCGGCTCGTCCGTGGGCCGCGAGATCGGGTACACCGTGCGAGGCGAGCGCCGGGTCGGGCCGGAGACGGTGGTCGAGGTGGTCACCACCGGTGTGCTGCTGCAGCGGCTCCAGCGCGACCAGGAGCTCCCCGGGGTGGACGCGGTGGTCCTGGACGAGTGCCACGAACGGCACCTGGACGCCGACACCGCGCTCGCCTTCCTGCTCGACGTCCGGGCGGCGCTGCGGCCCGAACTCCGGCTGGTCTGCGCCTCGGCCACCTCCGACACCGAGGCCTGGGCCGAACTCCTCGGCGGCGCGCCCGTGATCGAGGCGCACGGGGTGTCCCACCCGGTGGAGACGGTCTGGGCGCCGCCGCCGCGCGCCGTCCGGCCCGCCCACGGCACCCGGGTCGACCCGGCGCTGCTCGACCACGTCGCGGCGGTGGTGCGGCGAGCCCTCGCCGAGCAGGAGGGGGACGTGCTCTGCTTCCTGCCCGGCGTCGGCGAGATCGCCCGGGTCGCCGGGGCGCTGGGCGGCGTGGGCCTCGACGTCCTGCAACTCCACGGCCGCGCCCCGCAGGCCGTCCAGGACGCCGCCCTCTCGCCCGGCGAGGGCCGCCGGGTCGTGCTGGCCACCGCCGTCGCCGAGTCCTCGCTCACCGTGCCCGGCGTACGGGTCGTGGTCGACGCCGGGCTCGCCCGCGAGCCGCGCACCGACCACGCCCGCGGCCTCGCCGGGCTGGTCACCGTCCGGGCCTCGCTCGCCGCCGCGCGCCAGCGGGCCGGCCGCGCCGGGCGTGAGGCCCCCGGCACCGTGTACCGCTGCTGGAACGAGGCCGAGGACGCCCTCGCCGCCCGCTTCCCCACCCCGGAGATCGCGCTCGCCGACCTCACCTCGTTCGCTCTCCAGGCCGCCTGCTGGGGCGACCCGGACGCCACCGGCCTCGCCCTGCCCGACGCGCCGCCGACGGGGGCGATGGCCGCCGCCCGGCAGACCCTGCTCGCCCTCGGCGCGGTCTCTTCGGACGGGCGGGCCACGGCGCGAGGGGTGCGCCTCGCCCGCACGGGGCTGCACCCCCGGCTGGGGCGCGCGCTGGTCGACGGCGCGCCGGTGGTCGGCGCGCGGCGCGCGGCCGAGGTGGTCGCGCTGCTGTCCGAGGAACCGCCCCGGGCGCTGGGCGACGACCTCGGCGCGGTGTGGCGGACGGTACGGGACTCCCGCGACCCCTACGCCGGCCGCTGGCGCGACGAAGTCCGCCGCCTGCTGCGCGCCACCTCCGACGAACCCGCCACCCAGCTGCCCGACGCGACCGCCGCCGGACTCGTCGTCGCCCTCGCCTTCCCCGAGCGGATCGCCCGCGCCCGCCTCGAACGGCCCGCCCCCGGCGAGCGCAGCCCGTACCTGATGGCCTCCGGCACCGCCGCCGAACTCGCCCCCGACACCCGGCTCGGCGCCCTTCCCTGGCTCGCCGTCGCGGTCGCCGACCGCCCGGCGGGATCCCACTCGGCCCGCATCCTGCACGCCGCGGCGCTGGACGAGGGCACGGCGCTGCTCGCCGGTGCGGCATTGCTCGACGGTCGCGCCGAAGTCCACTGGGACACCCGGCGGGGCGACGTCGTCTCCCGCCAGGTGGAGTCCCTGGGCGCCATCGAACTCGCCGAGAAGCCCCTCAACCGCCCTGACCCTTCGCTTGTCCGCGCCGCCCTCCTCGAAGGCCTCGCGCGCGAGGGCGTCAGCACCCTGCTGACGTTCCCGTCCAACCTGCGCGAGCGCCTGGCCTTCCTGCACACCGCCATCGGTGAACCCTGGCCCGACGTCTCTGATTCCGCCCTTCTCGAACGCGCCGACGAGTGGCTGGAGCCCGAACTCTCCCGCGCCCGCCGCCGCTCGGACCTGGCCCGCATTGATACGACGTCCGCCCTCCAACGCCTGTTGCCGTGGGCGAGTGGCGAGGCGGGCCGCCTGGACGAACTCGCTCCCGAGCGCATCACCGTGCCGTCCGGCTCGAAGATACGCGTCGACTACACCACCGAACGCCCGGTGCTGGCCGTCAAGTTGCAGGAACTCTTCGGCTGGAAAGCTGCCCCGGCGCTGGCCGCAGGACGCGTCCCGCTGACCATCCACCTGCTCTCCCCCGCCGGCCGCCCCGCCGCCGTCACCGGCGATCTGGAGAGCTTCTGGCGCGAGGGCTACCGAGCCGTCCGAGCGGATCTCAGGGGCCGCTACCCCCGCCACCCCTGGCCCGAAGACCCGACCACGGCGGAACCCACCCGCCGCACCAACGCGCGGAAGTAGCCCGCGCGACTGACGCTGCCCGGCAGCGGCGTCAGTCGCGCCGTTCGGCCGGGCCGCTTCATTCGCTCTCCCTCCCGGATCCCCGTTCACACCGACCCGCTCAGTGCGCTCCGCATCCGGCCACGGAGCCCCCGCAACAACCCGCTTGGCGGACCACGGCGACCACTGCTACCTTTCCGGAGGCCGTGTGAGAGAACGAGGAGGTGGTACCCGTGAACGCAGTATCGACATGGGTGCTCCCCTCCGGGGTCACGGTCGGGCGATAGGTCGTCGTCCGGGAGCGCCGTCTCTGAGCACTCCCGAAAGGCACGACCATGCACTTCACTTCTGAGCAGCGTTTCGACGACGACGTCGTCGAGCGCGAGTTCACTCTCGGCGAGATCCCCGGCATCCTGTGGACGCCCGCGTCCGCCTCCGCACCGGTACCGCTGATCCTGATCTGTCCCCCGCCGCTCGGACTGAGCAAGATGTACCCCCGGCTGGCGGGTCGGGCCCGGCACTACGCGGCGGAGTACGGCTTCGCCTCGGCCACCATCGAACTCCCCGGGAGCGGTGACCGTCCCCGTTGGGCCGCCGCCGATCAGGCCCGCGCCGACCTGCGCCGAGCCATGGAGGCGGGAGAGCCGGTCAGCGGCGAGATCATCGACGCCCTGGTCCTCCCGCTGGTCGAGAGGGCCGTCCCGGAATGGCAGGCAGCGCTCGACGACCTCCTTGCGCTGCCCGAGATCGCCGGCCCGGTCGGGTACGAGGGGGGAATCATCTCCATCGGCGTCCGACTGGCGGTCGTGGAGCCGCGCATCGCGGCCGCCGGTCTCTTCGCCGGTAGTCTCGTGCCCGCCGCCATCTTCGAGGATGCCCGGCAGGTCACCATCCCGCTGCAGGTCCTGCTGCAGTGGGACGACGAGCGGAACCCCCGGCAGGCAGCCCTGGACCTGTTCGACGCCTTCGGCTCCAAGGAGAAGACCCTGCACGCCAACATGGGCGGGCACACCGGCGTCCCGCAGTACGAGGTCGACGCCGGGGCCCGCTTCTTCGCCCGGCACCTGAAGTGAGTCCGGGCCGTCGGTAGGCGGTAGGCGGTAGGCGGCAAGGACGCCACCTACGGGAACGGGCCGTAGCTCCCCGCACCGCGGGCCCCTGCCAAGTCGGCAGGGGCCCGCGGTGCCCGAAGCCATTGGCACTCCACGCGGCTCGCCTCGGACACGTCCTCGGGCTCGCCGATCCGGGTGCAGCCGGTGACGTGGTAGGCGTGGAAGTGCGGTCGCTGATCCCGGCCATGGCGTTGTACTCGGTCAACGGCTCGGCCCGGCCGGGGCGCCGGCCGGTCTCCTCCTCGACCTCGCGGACGGCGGCCGAGCCCACCCGCCGCACCAACGCCCGGAAGTAGCCGGGCGGCCGCGTCAGTCGCGCCGGTTCGGCCGGATCGCGGAGTAGAGGACGAGCGTGAGGACCAAGGTCGTGAGGAGGATCAGGAACTTCCGGAAACCCTCGGAACTGGTGGGCAGCCAGCCTTGGAGCAGTCCGATCAGCAGCACGATGTCGAGCACGACCGCGATCGCGTACCCTGGCCGCTTCATTCCGCTCTCCCCTCCCGGATCCCCGTTCGCACCGTACCCGCTCAGTGCGCTCCTCGGAAGGTCCAGCCGGATTCACGCGGATACGAGTTCGGCAACCCGCTGAGCCAGCTCGGAAGCGCCCGGAATTCCTCGTGTGCGATAGACGGTCATGGCCGAACGCACCGCCATGAGTTCCTTCTTGTTCCGGGCGGATGCCACACCGTCCATGAGGTCCAGGCACTCGTTCCAAAGGATCACGGCCTCCTCATGGCGGTGCTGGGCAGCCATGGCAGGAGCGGCGGGAACGGCAGGCGCGGCAGGAGGGGGCGCCGAGGTCGGTGCCCCGCTTGCCGCCTCGCTCGCGCTCGCGGCCGGGGTACCCCAGTTGGGCTCGCGGTGGCACACGTGCGCGGAATCCGTCCGGCGGGGGCCGCCGACGCTGTCCCGGCCCGGCATCGGCTCAGCGTGCCCGCGGCATGCGGGTGGTCGAGGACGAGCCCGTCGAGGACGGGCCCCGGCCCGTCGCCGGTCCCGGGTCAGTGGGTGTGGTCGGGCCAGCCGGGGGTGGGGGTGCCGACCGACTGTCCCGGGCGCAGGATCGGGATGCCGGTCTGGACGGGGCTGCAGGTGATGATCCGGCCGGCCGAGTCGTGGATGCACTTGCCCTGCGGGTCGGATTCCTGCACCTTGGCCTCGCAGTTGGTGCAGGGCGCCGGGGCCATGTCGTGCGGGTCTTGCGCCGCCGGGGCCTTGGGCTCCCCCGCGGACGACCCCTGCGGCTTGGACGTGGCGGTGGCCGCGGCCTTCGCGGTCGGCTTCCGGGCGGCGGCCGGGGCGCTGCCCGCAGGCTGGTCGGCGGCGGGCTCGTGGGCGTCGGGCTCGACGGAGGCCGGGGCCGGGGCGGCGGCCGGGGTGGTCTCCGGCACCGCGGACGGGCTGGGCGAGGGCTGCGCCCCGGTCGGCGCGGGCGTCGGCGTCATCGACGGCTCAACCGCCGCTGAGGGCCCAGCGGTCGCCGTCGCGCCCGCCCCGGCCGCGGCCGCCGGCCCGTTCCCGCCGCCGGAGGCCGCCCAGACCGAGCCGCCCACCAGCACCAGCGCCGTCAGTGCGGCCGGGACCACCACCCGGGGCCGAAGGGCCCCGCGCCGGCGCGTGCCCGCGCCCTCGCCCGCGCCTGCGCCCGAGCCCGCCGTCGCCGTTTCCGCCATCGCCGTTCCCCCCTCACCGCCGTGCCCACTGCGCGGCGGACCGGCAGGATCGTAGCGGCGGGCCCGGACACTCGCGCGCCCGGGCCCGTCCGGAGATCACCCGTCAGTGCGCGGCGGCCTCCCAGTTGGGGCCGACGCCGACGGAGACGTCCAGCGGGGCACGCAGCGGGTAGGCGCCCGCCATCTGCTCGCGGACGACGGCCTCGACCTGCTCGCGCTCGCCGGGGGCCAGCTCCAGCACGATTTCGTCGTGTACCTGGAGCAGCATCCGGGAGGTGAGGCCGGCGGCGCGCAGCGCCTCGTCCACCCGGAGCATGGCGATCTTGACGATGTCGGCGGCCGAGCCCTGGATCGGGGCGTTGAGGGCCATCCGCTCGGCCATCTCGCGGCGCTGGCGGTTGTCGCTGTTGAGGTCGGGCAGGTAGCGGCGGCGGCCGAGCAGGGTCTCGGTGTAGCCGGTGGCCCGGGCCTCGTCGACGACCCGGCGCAGGTAGTCCCGCACGCCGCCGAAGCGCTCGAAGTAGGTGTCCATCAGGCCCTGGGCCTCGGCCGGCTTGATGCCGAGCTGCTGCGAGAGCCCGTACGCGGACAGCCCGTACGCCAGGCCGTAGGACATCGCCTTGATCTTGCGGCGCATCTCGGCGTCCACCGCGGCGCGCGGCACCTCGAAGACCTGGGAGGCGACGGTGTTGTGGAGGTCCTCGCCGGAGGCGAAGGCCTCGATCAGCGCCTCGTCCTCGGACAGGTGCGCCATGATCCGCAGTTCGATCTGCGAGTAGTCGGCGGTGAGCAGCGATTCGTAGCCCTGGCCGACGACGAAGGCGCGGCGGATCGCCCGGCCCTCCTCTGTGCGGACGGGGATGTTCTGCAGGTTCGGGTCCTGCGAGGAGAGCCGGCCGGTGGCGGCGACCATCTGGTTGAAGGTGGTGTGGATCCGGCCCTTGGGCGAGACGGTCTTGAGCAGGCCCTCGACGGTGGTGCGCAGCTTGGCCTGGTCGCGGTGGCGCAGCAGGATGACCGGCAGCTCGTTGTCGGTCTGCGTGGCCAGCCAGGTGAGCGCGTCGGCGTCGGTGGTGTAGCCGGTCTTGATCTTCTTGGTCTTGGGGAGCGCGAGCTCGCCGAAGAGGATCTCCTGGAGCTGCTTGGGCGAGCCGAGGTTGAACTCGCGCCCGGCGGCGGCGTGCGCCTCCTCGACCACGCGCTGGATCTCGGCGGCGAACTGGGCCTCCAGGCCGGTGAGCCACTCGCGGTCGGCGGCGATGCCGTAGCGCTCCATGCGGGCGAGGAGGGCGGCGATGGGCAGTTCCATGTCGTGCATCAGCCCGGCGGCGCCGACCTCGGCGAGGCGGGTGTCGAAGAGCGCGGCGAGGTCGAGCACGGCGCGGGCCTGGAGCATCAGCGACTGGGCGTGCGCGGTCGGGTCCTCCTCCGGTGCATCGAAGGCGAGTTGGCCGCTCTCGGTGGCGGGGGCCGGGGTGAGCGAGCGGGCCAGGTACTCCTCGGCGAGCACCTCCAGGGTGAAGGTGCGGCGGCCGGGCTTCTCCAGGTAGGCGGCGAGCGCGGTGTCGGCGACGACGCCCTCGATCGTCCAGCCGCGCTCGGCGAAGGCGCGCATGACCTGCTTGGCGATGTGCAGGGCCTTGGGGGCGGTGGCGTCGGCGAGCCAGGCGGCGAAGGCCCGCTCGTCCTCCTCGGCGAGCAGCGCCGGGTCGAACCAGGCGGCCGTCTCCCCGGCGGCGAGGGCGACTTCGGTGACCTCGCCGGCGCCGAGCGCCCACTGGTAGACGGCGGCGAGCGCGACGGTGGTCTTGCCGTCGGCGGCGTGCTCGGCGAGCCAGGCGGCGAGGGTGCCCGGGTCGGTGAGGAGTTCGCCGTCGACCTCGACGCCGGGGGCGAGTTCGGCTTCCGCCGAGTCCTCGCCGGCGGACGGGTCGATGCCGTAGACGCGGTCGCGGAAGTTGGCGTTGCGGAACTCCAGCGACTCCATCAGGGTGCCGACGGCGTCCCGGTCGAACGGCTTGCGGTCCAGCTCGGCGACGCCGAGCGGGAGTTCGACGTCGCGGACCAGCTCGGTGAGCACCCGGTTGCGCTTGACCGAGTCGAGGTGGTCGCGCAGCTTCTCGCCGATCTTCCCCTTCACCTCGTCGGCACGGGTGACGAGTTCGTCGAAGGAGCCGAACTGGTTGACCCACTTGGCGGCGGTCTTCTCGCCGACGCCGGGGATGCCGGGCAGGTTGTCGGACGGGTCTCCGCGCAGCGCGGCGAGGTCCGGGTACTGGCGCGGGGTGACGCCGTACTTCTCGGTGACCTTCTCCGGGGTGAAGCGGGTGAGCTCGGAGACGCCCTTGGTCGGGTAGAGCACGGTGACGTGGTCGGTGACCAGTTGCAGCGAGTCGCGGTCGCCGGTGACGATGTCGACGTCGAAGCCGGCCGCCTCGGCGGCGGTGGCCAGGGTGGCGATGATGTCGTCGGCCTCGAAGCCCTCGACCGTCAGCCGGGGGATGTTCATGGCGTCGAGCAGTTCGCCGATCAGGCCGACCTGGCTGCGGAACTCGTCCGGCGTCTTGGCGCGGTTGGCCTTGTACTCGGGGAACTCGACGGAGCGGAAGGTCTGCCGGGAGACGTCGAAGGCGACGGCGAGGTGGGTGGGCTGCTCGTCGCGGACGGTGTTGGCGAGCATCGAGGCGAAGCCGTAGACCGCGTTGGTGGGCTGGCCGGTGGAGGTGTTGAAGTTCTCCACGGGCAGGGCGTAGAAGGCCCGGTAGGCCATCGAGTGCCCGTCGAGCAGCATCAGCCGGGGCCGCGGGCCGGCCCCGCCGCCACCCGTCGCGCCTTTGTCCGTACTCTGCGTAGCCACGTCAACGTCCGTTCCTGCCGATTCCACTACCGGCCACCGATCCTATGGCCCGGCACCGACAAAAAGGGCGCCGCGCCGATCCGGCCGCAGCTGTTACCTACGAGTAGGACGGTCGTACGATCACAGGCGGAACGCCCCCGAGCAACGCCCCGAGCAACCCCCGAGCGACACCCAGCGTCCCCCAGCGGCAGGAGCACCCCATGACCGACGCGGCCCCCGACACCGCCCTCGACACCGAGCCCGTTCTGAACGTCCCGCAGGACGTGCTGGACCACTTCGCCAAGCTCGGGGTGAGCCCGCAGACCTTCTCCGGCGGCCACCTCGGCGAGAAGATGGGCATCCGGATCGTCGAGGCCTCCGCCGACCGCGTGGTCGGCACCATGCCGGTGGAGGGCAACCAGCAGCCGTACGGGCTGCTGCACGGCGGTGCCTCGGCGGCGCTGGCCGAGACGCTGGGCTCGATCGGGGCGATGCTGCACGCCGGCCCCGGCCGGTACGCGGTCGGCGTGGACCTGAACGCCACCCACCACCGCTCGGCCACCTCCGGACTGGTGACCGGGGTGGCGACCGCCGTGTTCAAGGGCCGCACCGCCGCCACGTACGAGATCGCGATCACCGACGACACCGGCCGGCGGATCACCAGCTGCCGACTGACCTGCATGCTGCGCGACCTCTGACCGGCCGCACCCCGAAAGCTCCCGACAACGTCCGCACGGCGTCGGCGAGTTCACTCCGGACAACATCAAGTCCCTTTTCCGCCCCCTTGTTTGACCATCCGCCGGCCTGGGCAGGCGTTGATCTGGACAAGGGGGCGTTCGCATGTCCGGGCGCGGCGGGCACGAATCCCGCACTTGTAACGCTGCGTAACAAGTAGGAAATCCGATCAATTGCCGGTTCCGAGGCCTCCAGGCGCCCCGGAGCGACTCGGCCGCGACCTCTCCGTCCGTAATACGGACGCTCAAGGCCGGAACCAGGGCATCGGACACGGGCGTCCGATAATCGACGCTGCCAGCTGCAACCCCCATTTCTGGCCCTTACATCGCCCTACCAGCGCGTAAACGCCCGTCATCGCGGGATCGATCGAGCCGGAACGACCACATCGTGAGACATATACTCCGTGTGCTCATAACAAGAGAATCACAGCCTGCTCCCAGCACTGCCCGAGCCGCCCAACGGCATCTAGAGTCACGGCCAGTCACCGCGCCACTCGATTGGGCCAGGCCCTCCGCGCACTCCGGCTCCCGCCACTCCGGCGCGGGCGCCTCCCGAACCGAAGGGGACCCTCGTGCGTCATCGTTCAGCAGTTGTCGTGAGCATTGCCGTGATCGGCGCCCTCAGCCTCAGCGCCTGCGGCTCCCGCGGAGAGAAGAACAGCGGCAACGGCGGCGGCGACTCCGCCTCCACCACCGTCGTCATCGGGGTCGACGCCCCGCTCACCGGCGACCTCTCCGCCCTCGGCCTCGGCATCCGCAACTCCGTCGACCTCGCGATCAAGAAGGCCAACGAGACCAACGAGGTCCCCGGCGTCAAGTTCGAGATCAAGGCGCTGGACGACACCGGCAAGCCCGCCCCCGGCCAGCAGAACGCCACCCAGCTGGTCGGCGACTCCAAGGTCCTCGGCGTCGTCGGCCCGCTCAACTCCAGTGTGGCGCAGTCGATGCAGCAGATCTTCGACGACAAGAACCTGGTCGAGGTCTCCCCCGCCAACACCGGCGTCGCCCTCAGCCAGGGCGAGAAGTGGGCCAGCGGCGAGAAGAAGCGCCCCTTCAAGTCCTACTTCCGCACCGCCACCACCGACGCCGTCCAGGGCCCGTTCGCCGCCCAGTTCCTCTACAACGACGCCAAGAAGACCAAGGTCTTCCTCATCGACGACCAGAAGACCTACGGTGCCGGCCTGGCCGGCACCTTCAAGGGCGAGTTCACCAAGCTCGGCGGCACCCTCGTCGGCGAGGAGCACGTCAACCCCGACGACCGCGACTTCGCCGCCATCGCCACCAAGGTCAAGAGCTCCGGCGCCGAAGCCGTCTACTACGGCGGCGAGTACCCCGCGGCCGGCCCGCTCTCCCTCCAGCTCAAGGAGGCCGGCGCCACCATCCCGCTGATGGGCGGCGACGGCATCCAGAGCGCCGACTTCATCAAGCTCAACCCCAAGAGCCAGGGCGACTTCGCCACCGCCGTCGGCTTGCCCGTCGAGAGCCTCGACACCGCCAAGAAGTTCATCGCCGACTACAAGACCGCCGGCTACAAGGACGCCTACGAGACCTACGGCGGCTACTCCTACGACAGTGCCTGGGCCGTCATCCAGGGCGTCAAGGCCGTGAAGGCCAGCGGCAAGCCCCTCACCCGCGAGGCCGTCCGCGACGCCGTCCAGAACGTCTCCTTCGACGGCGTCACCGGCAAGGTCTCCTTCGACGAGTTCGGCGACACCACCAACAAGCAGCTCACCGTCTACACCGTCAAGGACGGCAAGTGGGCCGTGGAGAAGTCCGGCACCTTCAAGGGCTGACACAGGCCCGCACGGGCCGACGCAGGCCCGAACGGCCTGACGTCCCGTCACCACCCGCACCACCAGCGCCACTTCACCACCACCGCGCGCGGGGGCGCCACCAGTGCCCCCGCGCGCACCCACATCCACCACCCACGCGGACAACCCCCGAACGCACTACGGAGGCCCAGCGGTGCACGACCTACCGCAGCAGCTGGCCAACGGCCTGATCCTCGGCGCCCTCTACGGGCTCGTCGCGATCGGCTACACGATGGTCTACGGCATCGTCCAGCTCATCAACTTCGCCCACGGCGAGATCGTCATGGTCGGCGGCTTCGGCGCCCTGACCGCCTACCTCGCCCTCCCCGGCGGCACCACCCTGTGGCTGGCCCTGCCGCTCATGCTGATCGCCGGCATCCTGGTCTCCACCCTCACCGCCGTCGCCGCCGAGCGCTTCGCCTACCGCCCCCTGCGCAACGCCCCCCGGCTCGCCCCGCTGATCACCGCGATCGGGCTGTCCATCTTCCTCCAGCAACTCGTCTTCTCCTTCTACCCGGACGCCAAGAAGGCCCGCGTCTTCCCCAAGCTCCCCGGCGACCCCTTCAGCCTCGGCTCCGTCACCATCCAGCGCAGCGACCTCTTCCTGATCATCGCCGCCCCGCTGTGCATGCTCGCCCTCGGCTGGTTCGTCACCCGCACCCGCTCCGGACGCGCCATGCAGGCCACCAGCCAGGACCCGGACACCGCCAAGCTGATGGGCATCGACACCGACCGCATCATCGTCATGGCCTTCGCCATCGGTGCCGCGTTCGCCGCCGTCGCCGCCGTCGCCTACGGGCTGCGCAGCGGCCAGGTCGACTTCCGGATGGGCTTCATCCTCGGCCTCAAGGCCTTCACCGCCGCCGTCCTCGGCGGCATCGGCAACATCTACGGCGCCATGCTCGGCGGCCTCGCCCTCGGCCTCGCCGAAGCCCTCGCCACCGGCTACATCCAGCACCTGCCCGGCATGCACCTCTTCGGAGGCGGCGCCTGGAAGGACGTCTGGGCGTTCGTTCTCCTCATCCTCGTGCTCCTGATCCGGCCCCAGGGCCTGCTCGGCGAGCGCGTCGCGGACAGGGCGTGACCACCATGACCACCACCCGCACCGAAACCACCCCGGTCATCCCGCTGCCCGCCCGCGCCGCCGCGGCCACCACCGGACTCGGCGCCCTCGCCACCACGGCCTCCGCCGCCATGTCCTGGACCTGGACCGCCGACTTCCCCGGCGACCTCACCTACTACGGCTCCCCCGCCGGACTCCAGTGGCTCGCCCTCGCCGCCGGCCTGCTCACCCTCGTCCTGCTGCTCGCCTGCCAGGGCCTCCCCGGCCTGCGCTGGGCCGCCCCCACCCGCAGCAACAACGCCGTCCTGTACGCCGCCACCGGCGCCCTCGCCGTCGCCGTCTACGCGGTGTCCGCCATCTCCGCCGAACTCGGCGGCCTCGCCAACCTCGAACCCGGCGGCTGGGTACTCGCCGCGGGCGGCCTGATCGGCGTCCTCGGCGCCCTCGGTCTGCCCCTCGACCGCCGCACCGCCGTCCCGCTGCGGATCCTCGACAAGCGCCTCTTCCTGCTCGTCCCGATCGCTCCCGCCGCCTGGTTCGGCGCCCACGCCGTCCCCACGGACCAGCCCGTCGCCCCCGTCCTCACCGCCCTGGCCGGCGGCCTCGCCATCGCGGCCGGCGTCGTCCTGCTGCTCCAGCTCGGCCACCTCGCCAACAGCGGACTGCGCCTCGGCCGGGCCGACCGCCCGCTGGCCGCGCCGCGCGCCCTCCCCTCCTGGGTCGAGGTGCTGCTGATCGTCCTCGCCTTCGGGCTCGGACTGTTCGCCATCACCTTCGGCATCGACACCGAGTACGGCGAACTCTTCACCGGCTACCTGCTGTTCGTCGCCCTCGCCGTCCCCGCCCTCACCAGGTCCGGCCTGATCGCCCGGCTGCGCGCGCTGACCGTCAAGCACCGCCCCGTCACCACCGGCGCCGCCTTCGCCGCCGCCGCCAGCTTCCCGTTCACCCAGACCAGCGACCAGTACACCTCCGTCGCCACCAACATCCTGATCTTCGCCACCGTCGCCCTCGGCCTCAACATCGTCGTCGGCCTCGCCGGCCTTCTCGACCTCGGGTACGTCGCCTTCCTCGGCGTCGGCGCCTACGCCGCCGCCCTGGTCTCCGGCTCCCCCGCCTCGCCCATCCACGTCCAGTTCCCGTTCTGGGCCGCGATGCTCACCGGCGCCGTCGTCTCCATGGTCTTCGGCGTCCTCATCGGCGCCCCCACCCTGCGACTGCGCGGCGACTACCTCGCCATCGTCACCCTCGGGTTCGGCGAGATCTTCCGCATCACCATGCTCAACCTCAACGGCACCACCGGCCCCAAGGTCACCAACGGCTCCAACGGCATCCCCCGCATCCCGGACCTGGAGATCCTCGGCTTCGACCTCGGCAAACCGCACACCGTCGCCGGCATCGAACTCGGCCGCTTCTCCAACTACTACCTGCTGATGCTGCTGGTCACCGCCCTCGTCGTGCTGGTCTTCGCCCGCGTCGGCAACTCCCGCATCGGCCGCGCCTGGGTCGCCATCCGCGAGGACGAGACCGCCGCCGAGGCCATGGGCATCAACGGCTTCCGCCTCAAACTGCTCGCCTTCGCCCTCGGCGCCCTGCTCGCCGGCCTGGCCGGCACCGTCCAGGCCCACGTCAGCTACACCGTCACCCCCGACCAGTACACCTTCGCCGAGGCCCTCCCGCCGAACTCCGCCTTCCTGCTCGCCGCCGTCATCCTCGGCGGCATGGGCACCATCAGCGGCCCGCTGGCCGGCGCCACCCTGCTCTTCCTCATCCCGAAGAAGCTCGAATTCCTCGCCGACTACCAGCTCCTCGCCTTCGGCGCCGCCCTCATCGTCCTGATGCGGGTCCGCCCCGAAGGCCTCATCCCCAACCGGCGCCGACAGCTGGAGTTCCACGAGACCGCCCTCCCGGCCCAGACCGCCGGCGAGCCGACCGCACTCACCAAGGCAGGGGCGTGACCGACCCGATGACCACCACCGCCGCACCCCTGCTCGAAGTCACCGGCGTCACCATGCGCTTCGGCGGCCTCACCGCGGTCAACGACGTCTCCCTCACCGTCGGCGAAGGCGAGATCATCGGTCTCATCGGCCCCAACGGCGCCGGCAAGACCACCTTCTTCAACTGCCTCACCGGCCTCTACGTCCCCACCGAGGGCGCCGTCCGCTTCCGCGACACCCTGCTGCCGCCCAAGCCCCACCTGGTCACCCAGGCGGGCATCGCCCGCACCTTCCAGAACATCCGGCTCTTCGCCAACATGACCGTCCTGGAGAACGTCCTGGTGGGCCGGCACACCCGCACCAAGGAAGGCATCTTCTCCGCCGTCCTGCGCGGCCCCGGCTACCACCGCGCCGAGGCCGAGAGCCGCGCGAGGGCCATGGACCTCCTGCAGTTCACCGGCCTCGCCGAGAAGGCCGACCACCTCGCCCGCAACCTCCCGTACGGCGAGCAGCGCAAACTGGAGATCGCCCGCGCCCTCGCCTCCGAACCCGGCCTACTGCTCCTCGACGAACCCACCGCCGGCATGAACCCCCAGGAGACCAGGGCCGCCGAGGAACTCGTCTTCGCGATCCGCGACAAGGGGATCTCCATCCTCGTCATCGAGCACGACATGCGGTTCATCTTCAACCTCTGCGACCGCACCGCGGTGCTCGTCCAGGGCCAGAAGATCGTCGAGGGCGACCGCGAGACCGTCCAGAACGACGAACGCGTCATCACCGCCTACCTGGGAGCCCCGCTCGAAGGCACCGACCCGGCTGCCCCGGCCGCCCCGGCCGCCCCGGCCGCCCCGGAGAACGTTACGGAGTCCGACCAGTGACCGCACTTCTCGAGGTCCAGGACCTCCGCGTCGCCTACGGCAAGATCGAAGCCGTCAAGGGCATCAGCTTCACCGTCGAGCAGGGCGAGGTCACCACCCTCATCGGCACCAACGGCGCCGGCAAGACCACCACCCTGCGCACGCTGTCCGGCCTGCTCAAGCCCACCGCCGGGCGGATCACCTTCGACGGCCAGGACCTCTCGACCGTCCCCGCCCACCGGATCGTCGCCCTCGGCCTCGCCCACTCCCCCGAGGGCCGGCACATCTTCCCCCGGATGACCATCGAGGAGAACCTCCTCCTCGGCGCCTTCCTGCGCACCGACGCGGCCGGCATCGCCGCGGACGTCGAGCGGGCCTACGGCCTGTTCCCGATCCTCGGCGAACGGCGCCGCCAGGCCGCCGGGACGCTCTCCGGCGGCGAGCAGCAGATGCTCGCGATGGGGCGGGCGCTGATGTCCCAGCCCAAGCTGCTCATGCTGGACGAGCCCTCGATGGGGCTCTCCCCGCTGATGATGCAGAAGATCATGTCCACCATCGTGGAACTGAAGTCGTCCGGTACGACCATCCTCCTGGTCGAGCAGAACGCCCAGGCGGCCCTCTCCCTCTCCGACCGCGGCTACGTCATGGAGACCGGCCGCATCGTCCTCTCCGGCACGGGCGCCGACCTCCTGCACGACGAGTCCGTGCGGAAGGCCTACCTCGGCGAGGACTGAGCCCTCCGCGGACGCGAAAGGCCCGGCAGAAACGTTCTGCCGGGCCTTCGTACGCGCGTTACTCGGACTTGCCCTCTTCCGCCTTCTTGCGGTCCTGGGCCTCGCCCTCCTCGATGACCGCCTCGGCCACCGCCGCCATCGTCATCCGACGGTCCATCGACGTCTTCTGGATCCACCGGAAGGCCGCCGGCTCGTTCAGCCCGAACTTGGTCTGCAGCACACTCTTCGCCCGGTCCACCAGCTTCCGCGTCTCCAGCCGCTGGCTGAGATCCCCGATCTCCTTCTCCAGCGCCCGCATCTCCGCGTACCGCGACACCGCCATCTCGATCGCCGGCACCAGGTCCGACTTCGAGAACGGCTTGACGATGTACGCCATCGCCCCGGCATCGCGCGCCCGGTCCACCAGCTCCCGCTGCGAGAACGCCGTCAGCATCAGCACCGGCGCCAGGTGCTTCTCGTGGATCTGCTCGGCAGCCGAGAGCCCGTCGAGGACCGGCATCTTCACGTCGAAGATCGCCAGGTCCGGCTTCAGCTCCTCCACGAGCCGCACCGCCGTCTCCCCGTCGCCGGCCTCACCGACGACGGTGTACCCCTCCTCCTCGAGCATCTCCTTGAGGTCGAGGCGGATCAGCGCCTCGTCCTCGGCGATCACAATCCGCGTGATCTGGGGCGTATCGGTCTCAAGCGGCTGCGCCTGCTCGTCGGCGGTGCTCACGGGGCTCCTAGTTCCGGCGGGGTACTGCATGCACGAGGGTACCCAGACACGGTATGTTTGAGACCAGCGGGTCCGAAGTTGAACCTTCGAATCCATGGGCGCCCCGGTAGCCCAGCGGGAGAGGCGATGGTCTCAAACACCATACAGCGTGGGTTCGAATCCCACTCGGGGCACTTAACCTTCGATTCGCAGGCCACTTAGGCCAGCCTAACCGTTGGTGATCTTCATCAATCCGGATGAAAATCGCCGCATTCACCAGATCTACCCGTGCGATTCACACACGCTCGGCCGTACGTACGACATGGCCGCACGCCAGGGACACTCGATCTGCACGCCTCCGGGCTGACCTTCAGCCAGGTGAGTCGTGCGACCGGGATCTCCCGCTTCTCGATCCGCCAGTGGGCATCCGGCGCGGTCCCCGGTCCACGCATGACCGCCGAATGCCCGGTCCGCAGCGGTCGACTCGATCCCTCAAGGCCACGCCCCCAGTACTCCTACCTGCTCGGCCTCCATCTGGGCGACGGCTGCATCGGCGAGGGCCGCCGCCAGGTCCACGCCCTCCGTATCGCATGCTGCGACACCTGGCCGGGCCTCATCCTCGAGTGCGAGCGAGCCGTCGCCGCCGTCATGCCGCACAACAAGGTCAACCGGATCCAGGCGCCCGGCTGTACCAGCGTCGTCAGCACCAGCAAGCACTGGCCCTGCCTCTTCCCCCAGCACGGGCCCGGCCCGAAGCACCGGCGGCCGATCGTCCTCACACCGGGGCAGCAGGAGGTCGTCGACGCCCACATCGGGCCTAAGTACTGACGGCGGCACGGCCCCGGAAGGGCCGCGCCGCCGATCGAAGGTCGCTCAGGCGTCCAGGGTTCCCACGTGGTGGACGCGGACGAGGTTGGTGGAGCCGGCCAGGCCGGGCGGCGAGCCAGCGGTGATGACGACGATGTCGCCCTTCTGGCAGCGGCCCAGCGACAGCAGCGCCGCGTCGACCTGTTCGACCATCTGGTCGGTCGTCGGGGCGAACGGACCGAGGAAGGTCTCCACCCCCCAGGTGAGCGCGAGTTGGCTGCGGACGGCGGGCTCGTAGGTGAAGGCGAGCACCGGGATGGGCGAGCGGTAGCGGGTGAGCCTGCGCGCGGTGTCGCCGGACTGGGTGAAGGCGATGAGGTACTTGGCGTGCAGGAAGTCGCCGATCTCGGCGGCCGCGCGGGCGACGGCGCCGCCCTGGGTCCGCGGCTTGCCGCCGGTGATCAGGGGCAGCAGTCCGGCCGCGAGGATGTCGTTCTCGGCGGCCTCGACGATCCGGGCCATGGTCTTGACCGTCTCGACCGGGTACTTGCCGACGGAGGTCTCCCCGGAGAGCATCACGGCGTCGGTGCCGTCCAGGACGGCGTTGGCGACGTCGGAGGCCTCCGCGCGGGTGGGCCGGGAGGCGTTGATCATCGAGTCGAGCATCTGGGTCGCGACGATGACCGGCTTGGCGTTGCGGCGGGCGAGCTTGATGGCGCGCTTCTGGACCAGCGGGACCTGTTCGAGGGGCATCTCCACGCCCAGGTCGCCGCGGGCCACCATGATCCCGTCGAAGGCGTCGACGACGGATTCCAGGTTCTCCACCGCCTGCGGCTTCTCGATCTTGGCGATGACCGGGACGCGGCGCCCCTCCTCCGCCATGATCCGGTGGACGTCCTCGACGTCCCGCCCGCTGCGGACGAAGGAGAGCGCGACGAGGTCGGCCCCGGTCCGCAGCGCCCACCGCAGGTCGGCGACGTCCTTGTCGCTGAGCGCGGGGACGGAGACGGCGACGCCGGGGAGGTTGAGGCCCTTGTGGTCGGAGACCAGCCCGCCCTCGATGACGAGGCACCGCACGTGCGGGCCGTCGACGGCGACGACCTCCAGGGTGACCCGGCCGTCGTCGACCAGGATGCGCTCGCCACGGCTGACGTCGGCGGCGAGCCCGGAGTAGGTGGTTCCGCAGCGGTCCTTGTCCCCCACGACGCCCTTGTCGGTGGAGATGGTGAACTCGTCGCCGCGTTCGAGGAGTACGGGTCCGTGAGCGAAGGTGTCGAGCCGGATCTTCGGGCCTTGAAGGTCGACGAGGATGCCGACGCTGCGGCCGGTCTCGTCGGCGGCCTTGCGGACGCGGCGGTAGCGTTCCTCGTGTTCGGCGTGCGAGCCGTGGCTGAGGTTCAGTCGGGCGATGTCCATCCCGGCGTCGACCAGGGACTTGATCCGGTCGTACGAGTCGGTGGCGGGCCCGAGGGTGCAGACGATTTTTGCTCGGCGCATAATGCTGAGACTAGGCATTACCGGTGCGTAACCGCGACGCGGGCCCGGACTGCGGGATGACCGTTTGCGTAAGGCGAGTTGAACAATCTGACACATCCTCGGACCGCAGTGCGAACGCGCTTCGCCGCGCGCTCTCCGCACGCCCTGCGCGCCCCCGTCACACCGCCCGTCGATGCGATTCCGTGAAGGGGTGTTCACCCCTGGTTCACCGCCGCTTCCTCCCCCGCTCCCCGCCCGGCGGGACGCTCGTCACCCCCGGGTGGCTGCCCGGGCGCCCCGGGTCACCACCCGGACGAAGTAGCGGACGAGGGGGAGGCGTTCGGTATGCGACGCGCACTGGGGGTGGTTGCGGCCCTGGCGCTGCTGGGCGGGGTCGCCTTCGCGCTGATCCCCGACGACGACCCGAAGAAGGACACCAGGACGGTCGCCGTCACCGGCCTGATCGGCTCGGAGAAGCGCGCCTTCTTCGAGAACGACGAGGTCAGGGCCGAGTTGGCGAAGCAGGGCCTGGAGGTCCGGGCGGACTCGACCGGCTCCTGGACGATGAGCGACCAGGCGGACAAGACCCCGGGGCTCGACTTCGCCTTCCCGGCGAGCGCGGCACCGGCCCAGGAGATCCAGCGCATCTGGAAGTTGAAGGACTCCCCGCCGGTGCCGTTCTACTCGCCGCTGGTGATCGTGGCCCACCAGCCGGTGGCCGACGTCCTGAAGCAGAACAAGCTGGCCGACAAGGACTCCACCGGCATCTGGACGTTCCGGATGGACGAGTACGTCAACGCGCTGCGGAGCAACCGCAGATGGGAGGACCTGGCGGGTGCCCGCGAGCACCCGGAGCTGTCCGGCCAGCTCTTCGTGACCACCACCGACCCGGAGAGCTCGTCCTCCGGGGCGATGTACCTCGCGCTGCTCTCGTACATCGCGAACAACCACCAGGTGGTGTCGGACGACGCCGGCGTCGCCGCCGTCAAGGACGTCCTGCACACCGCGAACGCGCTGCAGGGCATCCAGAAGAGCAGCAGCGACGAGCCGTTCCGGGACTTCGGCGCGGGCATCGGCAGCCCGCTGATCTTCGCGTACGAGTCGCAGGCCGCCGCCCTGTCGCTGCAGGGCAAGCCCACCGGCGACATGGTCGTGCTGTACCCGGACACCACGGTCTACTCGGACCACACCGTCGTGGCCCACACCGACAACGGCCGCAGGCTCGCCGACGTCCTCCAGAACGACGAGGTGCTGCGCGGCCTGGAGGCCAGGTTCGGCCTGCGGCCGCAGGCCAAGCCGGAGGCCTTCGCGAACCTGATGCGGGACAGGAAACCGACCTTCGCCCCCGATCTGAACGCCGCCAGGATCAAGCAGGCGACCCTGCCCTCGCTGGACAACCTGATCAAGCTGACCGCCGCGGCGAAGGGGACCAAGTGACCATCCCGAAGAAGCGGCGCGGCCGGCTCGTGGCCGCGCTGGCCGCCGTGCTCGTCGCGGCGACCGCCTGCACCTCCGGCGGCTCCGGCTCCGGGCCGGGCCCCGACCCCAGCGGCCCGCCCGCCGAGACGGCCCGCCCCGGGGTGCTGCGCGTCCTGGCGGGCAGTGAACTCCAGGACCTGGCACCGGTCCTGGAGGAGGCCCGCAAGGCCACCGGGGTGACCGTGCAGTTCTCCTGGACGGGCACCCTGGACGGCGCGGACACCGTCGCCTCGGGCCGGGCCGACGGCAAGTACGACGCCGTGTGGTTCCCGTCCGACCAGTACCTGCGGCTCGATCCGGCCGGCCGGTCCAAGGTGGTCTCCGAGATCCCGGTGATGGTCTCGCCGGTGGCGATCGGGGTGCGTTCCTCGACGCTCGGCGAACTCGGCTGGGGCGACGGCTCGAAGGTCACCTGGGCGCAGGTCGGGGACGCGGCCGCGGCCGGCAGGCTGGCGTACGGGATGGCCGACCCGTCCCGTTCCAACTCGGGCTTCTCCACGCTCGTCGCGGTGGCCTCGGCCTTCTCCGGCGCGGGCGCGGCGCTGACCGACGCGGACGTGCAGAAGGCCTCGCCGCAGCTGAAGCAGTTCTTCAAGGGCCAGAAGCTGACCTCCGGTTCCTCCGGCTGGCTGGCGCAGGCGTACAGCCGGGCCGAGTCGGGCACGGTGGGCGCGCTGGTGAACTACGAGTCGGTGCTGCTGTCGCTGAACCGGACGCTGCCGCCGCAGCAGCAGCTGACCGTGGTGCGGCCGCTGGACGGCGTGGTGTCGGCGGACTACCCGCTCGGGCTGATGTCCTCGGCCGCACCGGAGCAGCGCGACTCCTTCCAGCGGCTGACGGCGTACCTGCTCAAGGAGGACGTGCAGAAACGCATCTCCGAGGCGACGCTGCGCCGCCCGGTGACGGCGGGCGTGACCCCGGCGGCCGGGCTGCCCGCGGACCGCCGCAAGGAGCTGCCGTTCCCGGGAACCAGGGCGGTCGCGGACGGCCTGCTGGCCGCGTACCAGAACGAGCTGCGCCGCCCGTCCCGGACGGTGTACGTGCTGGACACCTCGGGCTCGATGGAGGGCTCGCGGATCGCGGCGCTGAAGAGCGCGCTGGGCCGGCTGACCGGAGCGGACGACACCCGCGGGGTGCGCCGCTTCCGGGACCGCGAGGAGATCACGCTGCTCTCCTTCGCCTCCGAGGTGAAGTGGACCAAGACCCACGTGGTGCCGGCCACCGGGAGCCAGCCGGGCCCGCAGGCGGAGTTGGCGTCGATCCAGGCGGACGTGCAGTCGCTGGCGGCCGAGGGCGGGACGGCGGTGTACTCCTCGCTGGAGGAGGCGTACCGGGTGATCGAGCGTCAGCAGGCGGCGGCCGGTGACGACCGGTTCACCTCGATCGTGCTGATGACCGACGGGGAGAGCAACGCCGGTGCGACGGACGGCGACTTCAAGCGCTTCCACGACGCGCTGCCGGCCGGGGAGAGGTCGATCCCGGTGTTCCCGATCAAGTTCGGGGAGGCGGCGGTGGGCCAGCTCCAGGGGATCGCGGACCTGAGCGGCGGCAAGCTGTTCGACGGGACGGGTTCGCTGGACGGGGTGTTCGAGGAGATCCGTGGCTACCAGTGACGGGTTCGGCCCCCGGGTGCTGCGCTACCTGGAGTCGGCCAGGAACCTGGTCGGCTGCGCGGGTGGCGCGGTCGGCCTGGGGCTGCACTTCGCCGGGCTGGGCGGGGCCTGGTGGCCGGGGGTCGTGGCGGGGCTGTACGGGGTGGGCGCGCTGCTGACGCCCGGTCCGGGGCCCCGCCCGGGCCCGGGGCCGGATCCCGGTGCACCCGAGCTGCCCGGCGCGCGGGTGCCGGGGCTCGAGGAGCCGCGGCCTCCGGCGCCCGAGCCCGAGCCGAAGCCCAAGCCCACGCCCGAGCCCGAGCCGGCCCCCGCACCCGATCCGGAGCTGGTGGCGCTGGCCGCCTACCTGGACACGGTGCCGCTGCCGCCCTCGGCCCGGGTGGACGCCCTGCTGGCGGCGCTGCGGGCGGCAGGCCCGGGGCCGGTGGCGGAGCGGATCGTCCGGCACCGGCTGCCGGTGGCGGTGGCCGGCTACCTGCGGGCGCGGACCTGGCAGCCCTGGGCGGGGCCGGGTGATCCGGATCCGGCGGTCCAGCTGGGCCGCGAGGTCGACCGGCTCACGGCCGAACTGTCCTGACCGACCGTCCGCCCCGGGATGGCGGCGGCCTCCCGCCCGCCCGTCCCGGAGCCGCCCCTCGGAAGCCGACGCCCCCCGGAGCCCGACGTTCGCCCCTGTCCCGGAGTCGGTCTCCGGAAGTCCGCCCTCCGCCCTACCACCCGGTACCTCCCCCGTCCCGTCACGAACGAGTCGTTAAGATCTCACCTCCTGGACAGGTCCGGGGGCTATCCAGCGCCCCGACCCGCACGGCACACTTCTACGCGCGTCCTTCTACGCGCGTCGACGCGTACACGCACACCTGTCAACGAATGCCAGTTGACGGCCCATCCGCCGTCGGTCCCACTCGGGAGAGTCGTCCATGCCCCTGAACCGCCGTGACTTCGTCACCCGGTCCGCCGCCACCGCCGCCGGCGCCGCCCTGGCCGGCGGTGCCGCCCTGGCCGCCGCCCCCTCCGCCGCGGCCGCCCAGCCGGACACGGCGGCCGCCAAGGGCCGGCCCCAGCCGCACAAGCAGGCCTTCACCGTGATGGGCACCACCGACCTGCACGGCCGGGTGCTCAACTGGGACTACTTCACCGACGCCGAGTACACCGACAAGGGCCACAACGCGGTCGGCCTCGCCAAGATCTCCACCCTGGCCAACCAGGTGCGCGAGGAGAAGGGCTGGGACCGCTGCCTGCTGATCGACTCCGGTGACACCATCCAGGGCACCCAGCTGTCCTACTACTACGCCCGGATCGAGTCGATCGACACCGAGGCGAACACCGTGCCGGACCACCCGATGGCCGTCGCCATGAACCTCATGGAGTACGACGCCGCCGCGCTCGGCAACCACGAGTTCAACTACGGCATCCCGCTCCTGAAGGCCTACCAGGACCAGCTGGAGTTCCCGCTGCTGGGCGCCAACGCGCTGAACGCCAAGAACGAGAAGCCGGCCTTCAAGCCGTACGTGATCAAGGAACTGCGCCTGGGCGGCGGCCGTCCGGTGCGGGTCGGCATCCTCGGCCTCACCAACCCGGGCATCGCGATCTGGGACAAGGCCAACGTCAGCGGCAAGATGGTCTTCCCCGGCATCGTCGAGACCGCCGCCACCTGGGTGCCGAAGATGAAGGCCGCGGGCGCGGACGTCATCGTGGTCTCGGCGCACTCGGGCTGCGACGAGGCGACCACCTGGGGCGACCAGCTGCCGTGGGCCGAGAACGTCTCGGTGGCCCTGGCGGAGACCGTCCCCGACATCGACGCGGTGCTGGTGGGCCACGCCCACAAGGAGGTCGCGCAGCGCCTGGTCGTCAACAAGAAGACCGGCCGGACGGTCGTGCTCTCCGAGCCGCTCTGCTACGGCCAGCGGCTGACCTGCTTCGACTTCGAGGTCGAGTTCGCGGCCGGTGCCTGGAAGGTCACCTCGGTCTCCTCCCGGCTGCTGAACTCCAACACGGTGCCGGAGAACCCGGAGATCACCAACGCGATCGCCGAGCAGCACAAGAAGGTCGTCGCGTACGTCAACCAGAACATCGGCACCAGCAAGATCGCGCTCTCGATCGCCGAGGCACCCTTCAAGGCCACCCCGATCATCGACCTGATCGGCCGGGTCCAGGCCGACGCCGTCAAGGCCGCGCTGGCGGGCGGGCAGTACGCCAACCTCCCGGTGCTCGCCCAGGCCGCCCCGTTCAACCGCACCGCCCTGATCCCGTCCGGTCAGGTCAAGCTGCGCGACGCCGCGGGCCTCTACATCTACGAGAACACCCTGGAGGCCCGCATCATGACGGGCGCCCAGCTCAAGGACTACCTCGAGTACTCGGTCAAGTACTACAACCAGCTCGCCCCGGGCGCCCCGGTCGACAAGGACAAGCTGACCGGTGCCGAGGCCACCCCGGACTACAACTACGACTCGGTCTACGGCCTGAGCTACGACATCGACATCGCCCAGCCGAAGGGCCAGCGGATCGTCAACCTGTCCTTCCAGGGCAAGCCGATCGACCCGGCCGCCGAGTTCGTCCTCGCCGTCAACAACTACCGTGCCAACGGCGGCGGCAACTTCCCGCACGTCGCCAAGGCCAAGGTGGTCTGGTCGAACTCCGACGAGATCCGCAACACCATGATCGCCTGGGTGAAGGCCAAGGGCACCATCGACCCCGCGGACTTCTTCACCGACTCCTGGCGCCTGGTCCGCGCCGGCCAGCCGGTCTTCTGATCCGCACCCCACCGGAAGGCCGTCGCCCCGCAGGCGACGGCCTTCCGACCCGTCCGGTGGAAGAATGGCGCCATGAGCGAGTTCCAGACCCCGGAGCGCCACGCGCGGCTGCTGGCCCACGCGCAGAGCCTCACGCCTCCGGCCGGTTGGAAGATCGAGATCTCCGGTGACGAGATCATCATGACGGCCGGTCCGTCGGTGATCCACCAACGCAACCTGCTGCTCATCCGCAGGCAGTTCGAGGCACACGAACCCGCCGGCATGATGCCCAGCGCAACACCGACCTCGCCTCCCCGAACGTCGGCAAGCTGCGCAACCCGGACCTGACCTACCCTGCTCCGCTACGGGGTCTGAACGGTCAAGCAGTGAGGGCCTCCTGGCGGCTGCCGCCAGGAGGCCCTGCCCGTTCGGCGGCCCGTGGTCAGAACGGGAAGACCGCGCGCTCGTGCTGGACGGAGATCCACTTCACGGTGGTGAAGGCGTCCACCGTGGACTCGCCGTTGAGGCGGCCGACGCCGGAGTGCTTCTCGCCGCCGAAGGGCACGCCCGGCTCGTCGGCGATGGTGCCGCCGTTGACGTGGATCATGCCGGTCTCGATCCGCTGGGCGAGCCGCACGCCGCGCTCGACGTTCGCGGTGTGCACCGCGCCGCTGAGCCCGAACGGGGTGTCGTTGGCGAGCCGCACGGCCTCGTCCTCACCGTCGAAGGGCACCAGCAGCACGACCGGGCCGAAGAGTTCGTTGCGCAGGATCGGCGCGTCCTGCGCCAGGCCGGTGAGTACCGTCGGCGACATCAGGCTGCCGACCGTGCCGCCGCGCAGCAGCGCGGTGGCGCCGGCCGCGACCGCCTGGTCGACCTTGGCGAGGAGGTTGTCGGCCTGGACGGGGTTGATCAGCGGGCCGATGTGGGTGGCCGGGTCCTTGGGGTCGCCGACGGTGAGCGAGGCGACCTTGGCGACGAACTTCTCGGTGAACTCGGCCTCGACGCTCCGGTCCACCAGCACCCGGTTGGCGGCCATGCAGACCTGCCCCTGGTGGACGAAGCGGCTGAACACGGCGGCGTCCACGGCGTGGTCCACGTCGGCGTCGTCCAGCACGATCAGCGCGCTGTTGCCGCCGAGCTCCAGGACCGTCCGCTTGAAGTGCGCGGCGGCGACGGTGGCGACGTGCCGGCCGACCTTGTCGGAGCCGGTGAAGGAGATCACCTTGGGCACCGGGTGTTCCAGGAAGCTGTCGCCGATCTCGGCGATGTCGGTGACCACCACGTTCAGCAGGCCGGGCGGCAGCCCCGCGTCCTCGAAGAGCTTGGCGATCAGCCCGCCGCCGACCACCGGGGTCTCCTGGTGCGGCTTGAGGACGACGCCGTTGCCGAGCGCGAGCGCCGGGGCGACGGCCTTGAGCGCCAGGAACAGCGGGAAGTTGAACGGGCTGATCACGCCGACGACGCCGACCGGCAGCCGGTAGAGCCGGTTCTCCCGGCCGTGGGCGGGCGAGGCCAGCAGCCGGCCCTCGGCGGCCACCGACAGGTGCAGGCACTCCCGCAGCACGTCCTTGACCAGCGACAGCTCGAAGCCCGCCTTCAGCGCGGTGCCGCCGAGTTCGAGCATGATCGCCTGGACGATCTCCGGCTCGCGCTCCTCCAGCAGCCGCAGCGCGCGCTCGAAGACCAGCCGCCGCTGGTACGGGTTGGCGGCGGCCCACGCCTTCTGGGCGCGCTCGGCGGCGCGGTAGGCCTGGTCGACCTCGGCGACGGTGGCGACGGTGATGGTGGCGAGCTTGTCACCGGTGTAGGGATCGACGTCGACGATGTCCCAGGAGCCGCTGCCGCTGCGCCACTCGCCATCGATGTACTGCAGCGCCAACTCGGAGAAGTACGACATCTGTTCCCTCTCATGCACCGACCTGATGGAAAATCATCGTACTGACGGATCAGAGCTCTTGGCGCACCGCGTGCAGCAGGTCGCGGGTCCGCTCCGGGCTCAGGCTGTCGGCGAGCAGGTCGTCCATCGCCTTGCGGTACTCGGCCACCTCGCCGGGCTTGTCGAGGTAGAGCGCGGTGGTGAACTGTTCCAGGTACACCACGTCCGCCAACTCGGCCTCGGAGAAGCCCAGGACGGTGAAGGCGCCGCTCTCCGCGCTCAGTCCGGCGTTGCCCAGCGGCAGCACCTGGATCCGGACGTTGGGCAGTTCGCCGGCCTCCAGCAGCCGGTCCAGCTGGCCCCGCATCAGCTCCGGTCCGCCCCAGGGTCGGCGCAGCGCGGCCTCGTCCAGGACGGCGACCAGGTGCGGTGCCCGCTCGCCGGTCAGGACCGCCTGCCGCTTGAGCCGTACGTCGACGCGGCGCTCGATCTCCTCCGGCCCGTTGGCGTGGCAGCCGGCGGTGACCACGGCGCGGGCGTAGTCGGCGGTCTGGAGCAGCCCGTGGACGAACTGGACCTCGTAGCTGCGGATCTCGGCCGCGGCCTCCTCCAGGCCCAGGTAGTTCTGGAACCAGCCGGGCAGCACGTCTCCGTACTCGTGCCACCAGGAGCTGGCGTTGGCTTCGCGCAGCAGGCCGAGGACGGTGGCGCGTTCCTGTTCGGCCTCGACTCCGTAGAGGGTCAGCAGGTCGGCGACGTCCCGTTCCTTGAAGCCGACCCGGCCGAGTTCCATCCGGCTGATCTTGGATTCGGAGGCCCGGATCGAGTATCCGGCTTCCTCCCTGCTGACGCCTCTGGCCTCGCGGAGCTTGCGCAGCTGGGTGCCGAGCTGCAGACGCCGTACGGTGGCGCCCCCGCCTGCCTGAGTCGTGCCCATCGAAGTCGTCCTCCGCACTCGCCCAGCCCCCCGGCCGTCGGCCGCAGTCTGCCACCTGGCACCGACGAACAACAGTCCGCTGCCTTGCGAACCGTGGGGGTTGCGGTCGGCTCCGGCCGGTATCCGGGAGACGGGCCCCGGGTGTCCGGGGGTCGTCGCGGTTGCGGGGTCGGGTCCTGCGGAGAACGCGACGGCGCCCGCCCTCCAACTGGTCGGGGAAGAGGGCAGGCGCCAGGAGACCGCGTTGGCCCGGCGACACTGGCGGGGGCAGCGGGTTGAGCTCCCGGCGATGCGGCGCCGGGCGTTCGGTGGGGGCCGGTCGGAGACCGTCCGTCCGTCAGACCACCAGGGGGCGGTCGGTGGGCCGGATGGGGGCGGGAAGCGGGGTCTTGCCGCCCAGGTACCTGTCCACCGCGGCTGCGGCCGAACGGCCTTCCGCGATGGCCCAGACGATCAGCGACTGGCCACGGCCGGCGTCTCCGCAGACGTACACGCCATCGACATTGGTGGCGAACCGGCCATCACGGGCAATGTTACCGCGCGCGTCGAGGTCCGCTCCCAGCTGCTCGACCAGTCCGTTGCGCACGTCCGTCCCGGTGAAGCCCATGGCCAGGGTGACGAGCTGCGCGGGGATGGCCCGCTCGGTGCCGGGCACCGGCTCGAACCGGCCGTCCTTGAACTCCACCTCGACGAGGTGCAGTTCCTGGACGTTGCCGTCCTGGTCGCCGGTGAAGCGGGTGGTGTTGACGGAGTAGACCCGCTCGCCGCCCTCCTCGTGGGCGGAGGTGACCTTGTACGTCATCGGCATGGTCGGCCACGGCTGGTGCCCGGGCCGTTCCTCACCGGGCCGGGGCATGATCTCCAGCTGGGTGACGGAGGCCGCCCCCTGCCGGTGCGCGGTGCCGACGCAGTCCGCGCCGGTGTCGCCGCCGCCGATCACGACGACGTGCTTGCCCTTGGCGCTGATCGGCGACTCCACGAAGTCGCCTTCCTGCACCTTGTTGGCCAGCGGCAGGTACTCCATGGCCTGGTGGACGCCCTTGAGCTCGCGTCCGGGCACCGGCAGGTCGCGGGCGGTGGTGGCGCCGGCCGCGACGACCACGGCGTCGAAGCGCTCGCGCAGCTGCTGTCCGGTGATGTCCTCGCCGACGTGGACGCCGGTGCGGAACCGGGTGCCCTCAGCCCGCATCTGCTCGATGCGGCGGTTGATGTGGCGCTTCTCCATCTTGAACTCGGGGATGCCGTAGCGCAGCAGCCCGCCGATACGGTCGGCGCGCTCGTACACGACGACGGTGTGCCCGGCCCGGGTGAGCTGCTGGGCGGCGGCGAGGCCGGCCGGTCCCGAGCCCACGACGGCGACGGTCTTGCCGGAGAGCCGCTCGGGCACCTGCGGGGTGACCCCGCCGCGGTCCCAGGCCTTGTCGATGATGGTGACCTCGACGTTCTTGATGGTCACCGCGTCCTGGTTGATGCCGAGGACGCACGCGGACTCGCACGGGGCCGGGCAGAGGCGGCCGGTGAACTCCGGGAAGTTGTTGGTGGCGTGGAGCCGCTCGATGGCGCCGACGAAGTCGTCCCGGTAGGCGAGGTCGTTCCACTCGGGGATGAGGTTGCCGAGCGGGCAGCCGTTGTGGCAGAAGGGGATGCCGCAGTCCATGCAGCGGCCGGCCTGCTTGGTGATGATCGGCAGGAGGCTGCGTTCGACGTAGACCTCGTTCCAGTCCTTGATCCGGACGTCGACCGGGCGGCGCTCCGCCAGCTGCTTGGGCGTGGTCAGGAAGCCCTTGGGGTCAGCCATTAGCCGCCTCCATCATCTTCGCGGTGGTCTCGGCCTCGGAGAGGCCGTCGCGCTCAGCGGCGTCCTTGGCGGCGAGCACTGCCTTGTAGTCGGTCGGCATGATCTTGGAGAAGCGGGAGACCCCGCTGCCCCAGTCCGCCAGGAGCTCGGCGGCGACGGTGGAGCCGGTCTCCTCGTAGTGCTGCTGCACGGTCTCGCGCAGCCAGTCGCGGTCGGCGGCGGTGGGGGCCTCGATGCCCACCATGCCGTCGTTGACATTGGCGGGGCGCAGGTCCAGGACGTACGCGATGCCGCCGGACATGCCCGCCGCGAGGTTGCGTCCGGTCTCGCCGAGGACGACGACCCGGCCGCCGGTCATGTACTCCAGGCCGTGGTCGCCCACGCCCTCGACGACGAGGGTGGCCCCGGAGTTGCGGACGGCGAAGCGCTCACCGGCCTTGCCGCGCAGGTGGACGCGGCCGGAGGTGGCGCCGTAGCCGATGGTGTTGCCGGCGATGACGTGGTTCTGCGCGTCGTTGCCGATGGCGGCCGCCTCGCGGGCCGGGCGGACGACGATGACGCCGCCGGAGAGGCCCTTGCCGACGTAGTCGTTGGCGTCGCCCTCCAGTCGCAGGGTCACGCCGCGCGGCAGGAACGCGCCGAAGGACTGCCCGGCGGAGCCGGTGAAGGTGACGTCGATGGTCCCCTCCGGCAGGCCCTCGCCGCGGTACCGCTTGGTGACCTCGTGGCCGAGCATGGTGCCGACGGTGCGGTTGACGTTGCGGATCGGCAGCTCGATGCGGACGGTCTCGCCGCGCTCCAGGGCGTCCTGGGCGAGCTCGATGAGCTGGTTGTCCAGGGCCTTGTCGAGCGCGTGGTCCTGGGCGGTGGTGCGGTGGCGGGCGGCCCCTTCGGGCAGCTCCGGCACGTGGAACAGCGGGGCGAGGTCGAGCCCGGCGGCCTTCCAGTGGTCGATCGCGGCCCGGGCGTCGATGTGCTCGGCGTGGCCGACGGCCTCCTCGATCGAGCGCAGGCCCAGCGAGGCCAGGATCTCCCGGACCTCCTCGGCGATGAACTCGAAGAAGTTGACGACGAACTCGGGCTTGCCGGAGAACCGTTCGCGCAGCACCGGGTTCTGGGTGGCGACGCCGACCGGGCAGGTGTCCAGGTGGCAGACGCGCATCATGATGCAGCCGGAGACGACCAGCGGGGCGGTCGCGAAGCCGAACTCCTCGGCGCCGAGCAGCGCGGCGATCACGACGTCGCGGCCGGTCTTCAACTGGCCGTCGGTCTGGACGACGATGCGGTCGCGCAGCCCGTTGAGCAGCAGGGTCTGCTGGGTCTCGGCGAGTCCGAGTTCCCAGGGGCCGCCGGCGTGCTTGAGCGAGGTGAGCGGCGAGGCGCCGGTGCCGCCGTCGTGTCCGGAGACCAGGACCACGTCGGCGTGGGCCTTGGAGACGCCCGCCGCGACCGTGCCGACGCCGACTTCGGAGACCAGCTTCACGTGGATGCGGGCCGCCGGGTTGGCGTTCTTGAGGTCGTGGATCAGCTGGGCGAGGTCCTCGATCGAGTAGATGTCGTGGTGCGGGGGCGGGGAGATCAGGCCGACGCCGGGGGTGGAGTGCCTGGTCCTGGCGACCCACGGGTAGACCTTGTGGCCGGGCAGCTGGCCGCCCTCGCCGGGCTTGGCGCCCTGAGCCATCTTGATCTGGATGTCGTCGGCGTTGACCAGGTACTCGGAGGTGACGCCGAAGCGGCCGGAGGCGACCTGCTTGATCGCGGAGCGGCGCTCCGGGTCGTACAGGCGGTCCGGGTCCTCGCCGCCCTCGCCGGTGTTGGACTTGCCGCCGAGGCGGTTCATCGCGATGGCCAGGGTCTCGTGGGCCTCGCGCGAGATCGAGCCGTAGGACATGGCGCCGGTGGAGAAGCGCTTGACGATCTCGGAGACGGGCTCGACCTCCTCGACCGGGATCGGCTCCCGGTCGAGGCCGTCCAGTCGGAACAGGCCGCGCAGGGTCATCAGCCGCTCGGACTGCTCGTTCACCCGGTCCGTGTACTGCTTGAAGATGTCGTACCGGCGGTTGCGGGTGGCGTGCTGGAGACGGAAGACGGTGTCCGGGTCGAAGAGGTGCGGTTCGCCCTCGCGGCGCCACTGGTACTCGCCGCCGATCTCCAGGGCGCGGTGCGCGGCCGGGATGCCGGAGGCCGGGTACGCCTTGGCGTGCCGGGCGGCGGTCTCGCGGGCGATCTCCTCCAGGCCGATGCCGCCGAGCTTGGTGGTGGTGCCGGCGAAGTAGCCGTCGACGAGGTCCTGGGCGAGGCCGATGGCCTCGAAGACCTGGGCGCCGCGGTAGGAGGCGACGGTCGAGATGCCCATCTTGGACATGACCTTGAGGACGCCCTTGCCGAGTGCCTTGATCAGGTTCCTGATGGCCTTCTCGGCTTCGAGGCCCTGGATGAAGACGCCCTGGGCGACGAGGTCCTCGACGGTCTCCATCGCCAGGTACGGGTTGACCGCCCCGGCGCCGTAGCCGATCAGCAGGGCGACGTGGTGCACCTCGCGGACGTCGCCGGCCTCGACGAGCAGGGACACCTGGGTGCGCTGCTTGGTGCGGATCAGGTGGTGGTGGACGGCCGAGGTGAGCAGCAGGGAGGGGATCGGGGCGTGCTCGGCGTCGGAGTGCCGGTCGGAGAGCACGATGATCCGGGCGCCGTCGGCGATCGCCGCGTCGGCCTCGGCGGCGATCTCGGCCAGCCGGGCGGCGAGGCCCTCGCCGCCGGTGGTGACCTTGTAGAGGCCGGACAGCGTGACGGCCTTGAGGCCGGGCTGGTCGCCGTCGGCGTTGATGTGGACCAGCTTGGCCAGCTCGTCGTTGTCGATCACCGGGAAGGTGATGCCGACCGAGCGGCAGGACGCGGCCTCGGCGGCCAGCAGGTTGCCCTCGGGGCCGAGGTTGGAGAGCAGCGAGGTGACGAGTTCCTCGCGGATGGCGTCCAGCGGCGGGTTGGTGACCTGCGCGAAGAGCTGCACGAAGTAGTCGAACAGCAGTCGCGGCTTCTCGCTGAGCGCGGCGATGGGCGAGTCGGTGCCCATCGAGCCGAGCGCCTCGGCACCGGTGCGCGCCATCGGGGCGAGGATGACGCGCAGTTCCTCCTCGGTGTAGCCGAAGGTCTGCTGGCGGCGGGTGACGGAGGCGTGGGTGTGGGCGATGTGCTCGCGCTCGGGGAGCTTGGCGAGCTGGATCTGTCCGCCTTCGACCCACTCCTCGTAGGGGTGCTCGGCGGCGAGGGCGGACTTGATCTCCTCGTCCTCGACGATGCGGCCCTCGACGGTGTCCACCAGGAACATCCGGCCGGGCTGGAGGCGGCCCTTCTTGGCGACCTTCTCCTGGTCGATGTCGAGCACGCCGACCTCGGAGGAGAGGACGACCAGGCCGTCCTCGGTGATCCAGTACCGGGCGGGGCGCAGGCCGTTGCGGTCGAGCACGGCGCCGATCCGGGTGCCGTCGGTGAAGGTGACGCAGGCCGGGCCATCCCAGGGCTCCATCAGGTTGGAGTGGTACTGGTAGAAGGCGCGGCGGGCGGGGCTCATGGTGGCGTGGTTCTCCCACGCCTCCGGGATCATCATCAGCACCGCGTGCGGCAGCGAGCGGCCGCCGAGGTGGAGCAGTTCCAGGACCTCGTCGAAGGAGGCGGAGTCGGAGTGCTCGGGGGTGCAGATCGGGAAGATCCGCTCCAGACCCTGCCCGTTCTTGTTGGCGGGGATGAGGTCGGTGGCGAGCTGGGACTCCCGGGCGCGCATCCAGTTGCGGTTGCCCTTGACGGTGTTGATCTCGCCGTTGTGCGCGACGAAGCGGTACGGGTGGGCCAGCGGCCAGCTCGGGAAGGTGTTGGTGGAGAACCGGGAGTGCACCAGGCCGATCGCGGAGGCGTAGGTGCGGTCCGACAGGTCGGGGAAGAAGGGTTCGAGCTGGCCGGTGGTCAGCATGCCCTTGTAGACGATGGTGCGCGCGGACAGCGACGGGAAGTACAGCCCGGCTTCGCGCTCGGCGCGCTTGCGGACCACGAAGGCGATCCGGTCCAGCTCGATGCCGGCCAGGCCGTCCTTCGCCAGGAAGAGCTGCCGGAAGCGCGGCATCACGCCGCGTGCGGTGGCGCCGAGCAGGTCGGGGGTGACGGGGACGTCGCGCCAGCCGAGGACGGTCAGGTCCTCCTCGGCCGCGATGGCCTCGACCTGCGCGACGGCGGCGGCGTCGGCGGCGTCCTCGTCCGGCAGGAAGGCGATGCCGACGGCGTAGGCGCCGGCGGCCGGGAGTTCGAAGTCGACCTTCCCGCGCAGGAAGGCGTCCGGGACCTGGGTCAGGATGCCCGCACCGTCACCGGAGTCGGGCTCGGCGCCGGTGGCGCCGCGGTGCTCCAGGTTGCGCAGGACGTTCAGCGCCTGCTCGACGATGGTGTGGTCGGCGATGCCGGTCAGCGTGGCGACGAAACCGACGCCACAGGCGTCGTGCTCGTTCCGCGGGTCGTACAGGCCCTGAGCAGCAGGTCGCGCATCCGGCACGAGCGCGTAGGGCCGGCGGGCGGTGCCGGCCTGGGGCTCGTTGGCGGAGTGCATGGATGCAGACAGCATCGGCTCTCCCGTCGTCGTCTTTCGGCAAGTTGGTGCAAGTAGGGACGACGTTGGCCCTGATGCGATGGTGCGGTGTCGTGCAAGTTACATGATGCCCGTGATCCCGAGAAGCGGAAATATCCCGTCCAGATGGCGGGACGACGCGCAGGTCAGGGGTGTGTGAGAGGACGCGCCACAGTGCACGTCCCGACGATTGTGCCCAACCGTCCACGGCCTGAAACAGGGGCGAAACCGGCCCGCCACGGAAGCCGATCACGGGTGCCTGGGATTCCATTCCGGGAGCCCGTCCGCGGATGCGAATCCGCGGCTCGGGGGCCCGAATGATGAGACACTGCCAGGCGCCACTCGGCGCTCATGTGTGAAACGTCACGCACTCGTCAGCATAGTCATGCACTGCCGCGCTCAGCCCACGTGGCCGCCGATCAGCCACCCGAGCAGGTAGGTCACCCCGGCGGCCGCGCCGCCCAGCACCAGCTGCCGCAGCCCGCTGAACCACCAGCTGCGGGCCGTCACCCGGGCCACCACCGCGCCGCACAGGAACAGCCCGGCCCCCGCCAGCAGCAGGGCGGGCAGCAGCGTGGTCGCCCCCAGCAGGTACGGCAGCAGCGGCAGCAGCGCGCCGAGCGCGAAGCACAGGAACGACGAGCCGGCCGCCACCAGCGGCGAGGGCAGGTCGGTCGGGTCGACGCCCAGCTCCTCGCGGGCGTGCACCTCCAGGGCCAGCTCCGGGTCCGCGGACAGCTGCCGGGCCACCTCGTGGGCCAGCTCGGGGTCCACCCCGCGCGAGACGTACAGCTGGGCCAGCTCGGCCAGCTCGCCGTGCGGGTTGCGGCTCAGCTCCAGCCGCTCGACCTCGATCTCGGCCTGCACCAGCTCCCGCTGCGAGGCCACCGAGGTGTACTCCCCCGCCGCCATCGAGCAGGCACCGGCCGCCAGGCCCGCCAGTCCGGTCAGGATCACCGTCCCGTTGGACGCCGCACCGCCGACCACCCCGGTCATCAGCGCGAAGTTGGACACCAGTCCGTCCACCGCGCCGAACACGGCCGGCCGCAGCCAGCCGCCGTTGACGTCCCGGTGGTGGTCGGCCGCGGGTATCCGCGGCTGGTGCCCGGCGTCGGCCTCCACAGCGGTCGCACTCATCGTTCTTCCCCTCGGTCGTCGTTCCTCGGCCTTGACCGTAGCCCGCCTGACCTGGGCATTTCCAGCAAAGTAAGGCTGCCCGAACACCACTGAGGCCACCCTTCGCGGCGTTCGCGAAGGGTGGCCTCAGGCGGGGGAAACCCCTGGTCAGATCGGGTTCTTGGCGTCCTTGCCGGCCGTCCCGGCGGCCGGTTCCCCATCCACGGGCCCGGCCGGCTCGCGCAGCACCGGCTTCCCGTCGGCCTTCTCCCCGGCGCCCTTCCCGCCCTTGTCGGCGGGCTCGGCGTCCTCCGCCAGGTGCGCGGCCGGGTCGATGCTCGCCGGGTCCTCCCGCCCGGGCCGCGTCCGGCCCACGATCACGAAGTACGCCACCGCACCCGCGAACACCGCGATGGACACCCAGTCGTTCAGCCGCAGGCCGAAGTAGACGTGGGCGTCGTCGATCCGCAGCCACTCGATCCAGAACCGGCCCACCGTGTACGCGGCCACGTACAGTGCGAACGCCCGGCCGTGGCCCAGCGTGAAGCGGCGGTCCGCCCAGATCACCAGCAGCGCGACACCGACGCACCACAGCGACTCGTACAGGAAGGTCGGGTGGTAGACGCCCTTCACGACCTCGCCGTTCGCCAGCGTCTTGTCGATCTCCAGGCCCCACGGCAGGGTGGTCGACCGGCCGTACAGCTCCTGGTTGAAGTAGTTGCCCCAGCGGCCCAGCGCCTGCGCGAGCGCGATGCCCGGCGCGATGGCGTCGGCGTACGCGGGCAGCGGCACGCCCCGGCGGCGGGCACCGATCCAGGCGCCGACCGCGCCCAGCGCGACCGCGCCCCAGATGCCGAGGCCGCCCTCCCAGATCTTGAGGGCGTCCCAGGGGTTCTTCCCCTCGGCGAAGTACAGTCGGCCGCCGTCGGTGATCACGTGGTACAGGCGGCCGCCGACCAGGCCGAACGGCACGGCCCACACGGCGATGTCGCCGACGGTGTGCTTGGCACCGCCCCGGGCGACCCAGCGCTTGCTGCCGAGCCAGACGGCGACGACGACACCGAGGATGATGCAGAAGGCGTAGGCGCGCAGCGGGATCGGTCCGAGGTACAGGACGCCCCGCGACGGGCTGGGAATGTAGGCGATATCCATGGCAGTTCCGACGCTACAGGGTCCGGCGGCCCGCTCGGACACCCCTGGGGTCACAGAAACCGAACAACGGACGGCGCCGCCCCCTCCGGACGGGAAGGGGGCGGCACGGTGGAACGGGCTCAGCCGGGCGTCGGCGACGGGTTGTTGGCCTCCGAGGCGGCGCTGGTCGGCGCCGGGCTCTGCCCGTGCGAACCCGGCGTGCCCAGCTGCTTGCCCTGGTTCGCGGCGTCCACCCACTTCGCCAGGTTGGCGGGGGTGATCTCCTCGCTGCCGTTCTTCGGGTAGATCGGCTGGCCGTTGAGCAGCACCGTCGGGGTGGACTTGAAGCTGGACTTGTCGAAGTCCTGCTGCACCGCGGACACCCACCCGCCGAACTTGTTGTCGTTGACGCAGGCCTGGAACTCGGGCGTGTCCAGGCCGTTGACCTGCTTGGCGAGGCCGAGCAGCGTGTTCTTGTCGCCGAAGGCGTCGTTGGTCTCGTCCGGCTGGTTGCGGTACAGCACGTCGTGGAAGTCCCGGAAGTGCCCGGCGTCCTGGGCGCAGCCGAGCGCGTTGGCGGCGGTCCTGGAGCCCTTGCCGCCCACGGCCCGGTCGATGAACGACACGATGTGGTAGTTCGTGTAGATCTTCCCGGCGTCCTCCATCTGGTCGATGGTGGACGAGAACTCGCGCTCGAAGGTGCCGCAGGCGGGGCAGCGCGGGTCCTCGTAGACCGTGAGGACGGAGGGCGCGTCTGCGGCGCCGACGGGGATGACCAGGTTCTTGTCGCCGATCGTCCCGGCCGGGGCGGCGGTGGGCGTCTCCGGCTTGGAGCGCTGGTTCTGCACCACGACGCCGGTGATCACGGCGGCGGCGATCACCGCGAGCACGGAACCGCCGACGATCAGCTTCTTCCTGCGCTTGGAGGTGGCCTCCTCGGCCGCCCGCTGCTCCAGCATCCGCTCGCGGGCGGTGCGCTTGCCTTCTCGGTTCTTCTCGCTCATTGCGTTGACGTCCACGGTCGGGGGCCTTCGTCGGGGTGCGGGATGTGGGGCGGGGTCGTGGGGGGGGGCGGGTGGGGTCAGCTCGCCAGCCAGCCGTCCACCGACAGCCGGGTGCGGGGCCGCCAGAGCAGCCATCCGGCCATCAGCAGGAACCCGGTGTCGCGCAGGATCTCCTGGAGGTACTTCGTCTGGGACTCGTCGACGTGCCCGCCGCCGCCGAAGCAGCCGCAGTCGATCGAGATGCCGCGCGCCCAGGCGGAGGCGATCCCGGCGATGAAGACCAGCAGCAGCACGGCGGAGATCCCGGCCACCAGCCGGACGCCGAGGCCCGCCAGCAGCAGCACGGCCAGTGCCAGCTCCAGGAACGGCAGGCCGTAGCCGATCGGCTTGACCAGGCCTTCGGGGAGGATCTCGTAGGCGCGGACGGCCTGCGCGGCCTCCGCCGGATCGGTGACCTTCGCCAGCCCGGCCCACCCCCAGACCACCGCGAGGCCGAGCCGGACGACCGTGCCGAGCCACTCGCTCCAGGCCGACACCGGCCGGCGCGCCGTCGGCTCGGGCGCGGAGCCCTCGGGCTGCGCGGTCATCAGGGAATCCCCCTCGGGAAGCTCGTTCACTCCCTGATGAACCGCGGGGGATGAAGAGTGGTTCCTCCGCATTCAGGAATTAAGCCGGACGAGTGACGTTCTGTCCGAATATGACGAACATCCGTGCGTCAACGGCACCCGGCCGACCACCCCGCCTCGAACAGCTCGGGGTGCCGGGCCGCCTCCGCGCACGCCACCGCCTCCCGCTCCGCCCGCTCGGCCCCCCGTCTGGCCAGCACGTGCCCCACCTGGGCGTGCACGCCGACGGCGGCGCCGAGCACCAACACGGCCGTCGCCGCCCGCAGCAGGACGGCCCGCTGGAGACTCCGCACCGGCTCACCCCTTCCGCTCGACCGCGAAACCGTTCGTGCACTCGTCCCTCCTCTCAACGTCCGTCAACCCCGGCTGATGCGTGTCCCCACCCCTTGTTCACCCGTTCGGGTCCGCGAGCCCGGCCGGGAGCGCGGAGCGGAGCCGCACGCCCGTGCCCGCGCCCCGCAGCGGATCGGCGATGCCGGGTGGAACGCCGACGGCCCCCCAACTCCCGGTGGAGTGGGGGGCCGTCGGCCGGATGTCCCTGCCGCGCGTCAGTGCCGGCGCACGCCCTCGGCCAGCTCCCCGGCCAGGGCCCGCACCGCGTCCAGCGCGGCCGTCTCGTCCTCGCCCGCGGCCAGGATCCGCTTGACGAACGCCGACCCGACGATCACTCCGTCCGCGAACCGGGCGACCTCCGCCGCCTGCACCGCGTCCGAGACCCCGAGCCCGACGCAGACCGGCAGGTCCGTCGTCGCCCTGGTCCGGGCGACCAGGTCCTCGGCCATCGACCCGACGGCGGACCGCGTCCCGGTCACGCCCATCACCGCGGCCGCGTACACGAAGCCGCTGCCGGCCGCCGTGACCTCCGCCAGCCGGGCGTCCTTGCTGCTGGGGGCGACCACGAACACGGTGTCAAGACCGTGCTCGTCCGCCGCCTTGCGCCACTCCTCGGACTCCTCCACCGGCAGGTCCGGCAGGATGCACCCGGCCCCGCCCGCGGCCGCCAGGTCGGCCGCGAAGCGCGCCACGCCGTAGCGGTCGACCGGGTTCCAGTACGTCATCACGAGCACCGCGGCCTCGGGGTGCGCCGCGGCGACCTCCCGGACGGTCCGCAGCACGTCCTTGATCCGCACGCCGCCCCGCAGGGCGATGTCGTCGGCGGTCTGGATGACCGCGCCGTCCAGCACCGGGTCGGAGTGCGGCAGCCCGACCTCGACCACGTCGCAGCCGCCCTCGATGAGCGCGTTGATCGCCCGGATGCCGCCGTCCACGGTCGGGAAGCCGGCCGGCAGGTACCCGATCAGCGCGGCCCGGTCCTCGGCCTTGGCGGCCGCCAGCCGGCCGCTCAGCTTGCTGGTGCTCAGCTTGGAAGTCATGGTCACTTACCCCCCTCGGCGGAGGCGTCGCCCGAACCGCCGGCCTGCTCGTCGTACAGTCCGAAGTACTGGGCCGCGGTGTGCATGTCCTTGTCCCCGCGTCCCGACAGCGAGACCAGGATGGTCGCCTCCGGCCCGAGCTCGCGCCCCAACTCCAGCGCCCCGGCGAGCGCGTGGGCGCTCTCGATGGCCGGGATGATCCCCTCGGTGCGGGACAGCAGCCGCAGCGCCTGCATCGCGGCGTCGTCGGTGACCGGCCGGTACTCCGCCCGCCCGGTGTCCTTCAGCCAGGCGTGCTCCGGGCCGACGCCCGGGTAGTCCAGGCCCGCCGAGATCGAGTGCGACTCGATGGTCTGCCCGTCCTCGTCCTGCAGGACGTACGTCCGGGAGCCGTGCAGCACCCCCGGGTCGCCCTTGGTGAGGGTGGCCGCGTGCCGGGGCGTCTCGGCGCCCTCTCCCGCCGCCTCGAAGCCGACCAGCCGCACCCCGGTGTCCGGGATGAACTCGTGGAAGATCCCCATCGCGTTGGAGCCGCCTCCGACGCACGCCACGACCGCGTCGGGCAGCCGGCCGGTCCGGTCGAGCACCTGCTGCCGCGCCTCGACCCCGATGATCCGGTGGAAGTCCCGGACCATCATCGGGAACGGGTGCGGCCCGGCGACGGTGCCGAACAGGTAGTGGGTGGAGTCGACGTTGGCGACCCAGTCCCGGAACGCCTCGTTGATGGCGTCCTTGAGCGTCCGGCTGCCGGACTTGACGGCCACCACCTCGGCGCCGAGCATCCGCATCCGGGCGACGTTGAGCGCCTGGCGCTCGGTGTCGACCTCGCCCATGTAGATGGTGCAGTCGAAGCCGAACAGCGCGCAGGCGGTCGCGGTGGCCACGCCGTGCTGGCCGGCGCCGGTCTCGGCGATGATCCGGGTCTTGCCCATCCGCTTGGTGAGCAGCGCCTGGCCCAGCACGTTGTTGATCTTGTGCGAGCCGGTGTGGTTGAGGTCCTCGCGCTTGAGCAGGATGCGCGCGCCGCCCGCCTCGGCGGAGAAGCGGCGCACGTCGGTCAGCGGGCTCGGGCGCCCGGTGTAGTCCTTGAGCAGCGCGTCGAGCTCGGCGGCGAAGGCCGGGTCGGCCTTGGCCTTCTCGTACTCCTCGGCGACCTGCTCGACCGCGGCGACCAGCGCCTCGGGGATGAAGCGGCCGCCGTACGCGCCGAAGTAGCCGCGCGCGTCCGGCACCTGGGCACCGGGCAGGTAGTCCTTCTCGGACATGGTGGTTTCCCTTGAACGGAGATGAACGACGATGACGTCTTCTCGACCGCCCCGGCTGGTGGGCCGGTCAGCCGGACGTCACGCGCCATCGCCGTCCCGGTACCTGCCCGGGCTCGCACCCGATGACGTACCGCACCCGACGCCCCAGCACCCGGCGTGCGGGTGCGCGGCAGCCGCGCGGGCGGCAACCGGGGGCGAGTCGGGCGGCGATCTTCATCGGGCGGCGTCAGTCCTTGTGCCGGACGGCGGGGTGGGCCCCGGCGGCGACCAGGTCGGCGACCGCGGCGCGCGGGTCCTTGCCGGTCACCAGGGTCTCGCCGACCAGCACCGCGTCGGCGCCCAGGTTGGCGTAGTTGATCACGTCCAGCGGGCCGCGCACGCCGGACTCGGCGACCTTGACGATGCCGTCCGGGATGGCGTGGGCGACGTTCTCGAAGGTGTTGCGGTCCACTTCGAGCGTCTTGAGGTTGCGGGCGTTGACGCCGATGATCCGGGCGCCGGCGTCCACCGCGCGCTTGATCTCCTCCTCGTCGTGCACCTCCACCAGCGGGGTGAGGCCGATCGACTCGGCGCGCTCGATCAGCGACACCAGGGCCGGCTGGTCGAGGGCGGCGACGATCAGCAGCGCGAGGTCGGCGCCGTGCGCGCGGGCCTCCCACAGCTGGTAGGCGGTGACCATGAAGTCCTTGCGCAGGACCGGGGTGTCCACCGCGGCGCGGACGGCGTCGAGGTCGGCCAGCGAGCCGCCGAAGCGGCGCCGCTCGGTCAGCACGCTGATCGCGGCCGCACCGCCGGCCGCGTAGTCGACCGCCAGGGCGGCCGGGTCGGCGATCGAGGCCAGGGCGCCCTTGGACGGGCTGGAGCGCTTCACCTCGCAGATCACCCGGACCCCGTCGCCCCTGAGGGCGGCGACGCCGTCCTTGGCCTCCGGGGCCTTGGCGGCGAGCTCCTTGAGCTCGTCCAGGGAGACCCGGGCCTGCCGCTCGGCGAGGTCCTCGCGGACCCCTTCGATGATCGAGTCGAGCACACTCACTCAGGAGCCCCCATCTTTTCTGCCAGTTGGTCGGCGCGAGCCGGCGGGCGACAGCCCACCGGCTCTTCGATGGTATCGGCACCCGGCGGCGGGGGGCGCATCGGTTCGAGCCGCGTCTCGCGGACCGGACCTCCGCGCCGACGGTCCCCAGCTGCGGTTTCACCGGCCCCGCGCCGGTTTTCGGCCGGTCTTCGCACTGGTTTTCGGTCGCTCTTCGAGCCCGCCGCCGGCGGTCCGTAAGGGCGGCGGCCCGGTGGCCGGAAGCGGCCCCCGGGTGGCCGGATCAGACCAGCGGCGGTGCCAGCCCGGCACCGATCCCCGAGTTCCGCACCACGGTGAACACCAGCACCAGCAGGGCGATCAGCGCCCAGCGACGGGCCCCGACGGTGATCCTGGGCGGCGGACCGCCGGTCAGCGCGGCCCAGCCCCAGCGCAGCCAGAGCACCGCCAGCACGCCGACCAGCAGGACCAGGACGGCGTTGTCGTGCAGGGCACCGGTGAGATCCCCGTGGGTCAGCGCGTGGACGCAGCGCAGCCCCCCGCAGCCCGGGCACCACCAGCCGGTGGCGGTCAGGAACGGGCAGTCGGGGTAGTGCCCGGGGGTGTTCGGGTCCACCACGGCGACGTACGCGGCGGGGACGGCCACCGCCGCCAGCGCGGTCAGCGGCGGGCTCAGCCGGCGCAGCACGGGCGGCGGGGCGGAGGCGGTGGGGGCGGAGGTCACGCCCCGATTCTGCCCGGGTCGGGCCCGGACACGACGAAACGGCGGGCGTGGCGCGCCCGCCGTTCCGATGTACGACAAACGTGTGGTGCGACGAGCCGTTCGTCAGGCGGCGACGGCGGCGCGGGCCTCACGGGCCGCGATCTGCTCCTCGGCCGACTTGTACACGTTGGTGCTGGCCTGCTTGCCCATGCCCGCGAGGGACATGGCCTTGCCGACCACGCCGCCGGCCAGGACGACCGCCAGGCCGACCCAGACGAGCAGCACCGACGGCAGGATCATCGCGACGCCCGCGACGCCGAAACCGACGAAGGAGATGACGACGCCGGTCCAGGCGGCGGGGGTGTGGCCGTGTGCTGCTGCTGCCATCTGAGTGGTGCTCCTTGGCTCTCGGGGCCCGGCCGGGCCTGCGGGGCCGCCGGCGGGTTGACGGGTTCCATTGTGCCGGGCCACACATCGGTGGCCCAAAGCGGGTGGCGGGTCTATCGCGTCACATGCCCGCGGCTCACACCGCGGTCGGGTCCTCGCCCCGGTCCAGCGCCTTCCACAGGTCGCCCGGCGTGTCGGTCTTCACCGGGGCCTTGCGGGTCGGCGCCTCGTAGCGGCTGCCCATGGCCGGCCAGCCCCGGCCGTACCGCAGGGTGAGCACTCCGGCCAGGGCCAGCAGCAGCCCGCCGACCAGCGCGACCCACGGCCAGGCGGTGTGCGCGACCTCGGTGGCCGCCGATCCGGTCAGCGCCAGCTTGCGGGCGGCCTCGGCGTCCAGCGCGGCGGTGTCGCCCGCCCCGGCCACCGAGGCGGCGGCCGCGCCGAGCCCGGCCAGCAGGGTCAGCGCGCCGACCGCCAGCCGTCCGACGCCGCGCACCGCGAACACCGCGACGGCCGCGGCGAGGCCCACCAGGGCCAGCCCGCCGGGCAGTTCGGAGATCTTGCCGCCGGTGACGGACACGTCCAGGGTGCCGGCCCGGCCCTCGGCCCAGGTCCGCCCTGCCGCGGTCAGCACCAGGACGGCGCTCAGCACCGTCAGCAGCAGCATCACGCCGAGGGTGCGGCGGCTGGGAGCGGCGGGGGCGGGGGTCTGCTCTGCGGTCACCCGTCCACTATCCCCCGGCCGACGCCCGGGTCCGTACCCGGGGTGGGGAACGGCGCCGGGTCCCCAGCGTCGGGCGGCGCGGCGGGCGGCGCGGATGACGGCGTCGGGAACTCGTCCGTGCGCAGCACCACCGTGCGGCCGCCGAGCGCCAGGAACAGGTCGTTGCCGAAGGGCACCCGCTCGGCCTCCCGGTACACGCCCTCGGGGAACGGCGCGGTGTGCAGGGTGCAGACCGCCGCCGCCGGATCGACCACCAGGTACAGCGGCACGCCACTGCGCGCGTACGCCCTCGCCGCCTCCGCCAGACCGGGCCGGGCCACCTCCAGCACCGCCTCGACCCCGGCCGCGCCGAACCGGCCCCGCTCGCCGCGCACCGCGTCCCGGGCGAGCACGGCCAGGTCCGGGGCGAGCACCACCGGGTCCGGCCGGTCGGGCCCGTGCGGCCCCGGGCCGCCGGGCGCCGCCGGGAAGTCGATCGCCACCCCCGACAGCACCCGCCCGTGACCGGCCGGCTGCTCGCCGAGCTGTCCGGCGGCGCCGAGCACGACCGCCCAGCGCAGCTCGTCGTACGGCACCTCGGGCATCCCGGCCGCCTCCTCGCGCCTCAGGACAGTTCCGGCCTCCGCAGCGTATTGGCGGTGGCGACGGCCCGCAGCACGGCGGCCGCCTTGTTGCGGCACTCGGTGTCCTCGCCGTGCGGGTCGGAGTCGGCGACCACGCCCGCGCCGGCCTGCACGTACGCGGTGCCGTCGCGCAGCACCGCGGTGCGGATCGCGATCGCGGTGTCCGAGTCCCCGGCGAAGTCCAGGTAGCCGACGCAGCCGCCGTACAGGCCGCGACGGGTGGGCTCCAGCTCCTCGATGATCCGCATCGCCCGCGGCTTGGGCGCGCCGGACAGGGTGCCGGCCGGGAAGCAGGCGGTCAGCACGTCGAAGGCGGTGCGCCCGGGCGCCACCTTGCCGGTGACGGTCGACACGATGTGCATCACGTGGCTGTAGCGCTCGATCTGCATGAAGTCGACCACCTCGACGCTGCCCGGCTCGCAGACCCGGCCGAGGTCGTTGCGGCCGAGGTCCACCAGCATCAGGTGCTCGGCCCGCTCCTTGGGGTCGGCGAGCAGCTCGGCGGCCAGCTCCGCGTCCTCGTGCGGGGTGGCCCCGCGGTGCCGGGTGCCGGCGATCGGGTGCAGCATCGCCTCGCCGTCGGTGACCTTCACCAGCGCCTCCGGGCTGGAGCCGACCACGTCGAAGCCGCCCTCGGCGGCGCCGTCCGGCCCGGGGAAGCGGAACAGGTACATGTACGGGCTGGGGTTGGTGGTGCGCAGCACCCGGTAGACGTCCAGCGCGGAGGCCGGGCAGGGCGCCTCGAAGCGCTGCGAGGGCACCACCTGGAAGGCCTCGCCGGCCCGGATCCGTTCCTTGACCTCCTCCACCGCGGCCCGGTACGGCTCGCCGCCGAACGGAGAGTGCACCTCGCCGGGGCCGGCCGGGGTGAAGGTGGCCAGGCCCGGGTCGACCGGCTTGGACAGCTCGGCCTCCATGGCGTCCAGCCGGGCCACCGCGTCCGCCCAGGCCTCGTCGACGCCGCTGGCCAGGTCGTTGTGGTTGACGGCGTTGGCGATCAGCAGCACCGTGCCGTCGACGTGGTCGAGCACGGCGAGGTCGGTGGCGAGCAGCATGGTCAGCTCGGGCAGGCCGAGGTCGTCCGGGTTGAGGTCGGGCAGCTTCTCCAGCCGGCGGACGATGTCGTAGCCGAGGTAGCCGACCAGGCCGCCGGTGAGCGGCGGCAGGCCGTCGTCCGTCGTGCGCGGGGTGTGCAGCGCCTGGAGGGCGGCGCGCAGCACCTCCAGCGGGTCGCCGTCGGTGGGGATGCCGACCGGCGGGGTGCCGAGCCAGCGGGCTCCGCCGTCCGGGCCGACGGTGAGCGCGGCGGCGCTGCGCACCCCGACGAAGGAGTAGCGCGACCAGCTGCGGCCCTGCTCGGCGGACTCCAGCAGGAAGGTGCCGGGCCGCTCCTCGGCGAGGCTGCGGTAGAGGCCGATCGGGGTGAGGCCGTCCGCGAGGAGCCTGCGGGTGACCGGGATGACCCGGGTGTCGACGGCGAGCTTGCGGAAGGCTTCGAGATCCATGACGGGCGGCACCTTCTGGAGTTGTGGACGGGGTGGGGTCAGGACAGCGGGAGCACGTCGGCGTCGAAGCAGGTGCGGTCGCCGGTGTGGCAGGCCGCGCCGCTCTGGTCGACCCTGACCAGCAGGGTGTCGCCGTCGCAGTCCAGGGCCACCGACTTGACCGCCTGGACGTGGCCGGAGGTGTCGCCCTTCACCCAGTACTCACGACGGCTGCGGCTCCAGTAGGTGCAGCGGCCCGTGGTGAGGGTGCGGTGCAGCGCCTCGTCGTCCATCCAGCCGAGCATCAGCACCTCGCCGGTGTCGTACTGCTGGGCGATGGCCGGGATCAGCCCGTCCTCGGTGCGCTTGAGCCGCGCGGCGATCTCGGGGGCGAGGGCGGTGCTGCCGGGCGTGGCGGGTGTGGTGGACATGAGCCCCATTGTGTCAGCCCGCCCCGCCACCCCGGCGTGCCCCGCCCCGCTCCCCCGCGGGGGCACGGATCGCCCGCGGGGGAACCGCTGGGAACCGGGGAACCGCTAGGAATGCAGTTGTCCGGTGAGCTTGGGGCCGCCCTGCTTGTTGCTGACGGCCAGGGTGCAGGTGTAGTCGCGCCAGCCCTGCTGGTAGTTGGCCATCGCCGGGCCGAACTGGCGGCCGTAGTAGGTCCTTCCGTCGGTCTGGTGGGCCCTGGCGGCGGCTTCGACGTCCTTGCACCCCTCCCGCATGGCGAGGGCGACCTGGATCTCACCGGTCAGGCCGTCGGCGAGCCTGAGGTCGGCGATCACCTCGCCGTCGTGCTCGCCGGCGCAGGGCCGCTCCTCGGGCTTGGTGATCACCGGGCTCAGCTGCGGGTGGTCGAAGCAGGCGCCGACCGGGAAGAAGGCGTACGGCGGCTGCGGCTTCGCCGGTGTGGGCGTCGGGGTGGGCGTCGGCGTCGGGGTCTCCGTGGCCGTGGGGGTGGGCGGGGGCGGCGCGGCGGCCGGCTTCCCGTCGTCCGGCCACAGCACCGCGGTGGCCACCACCGCGAGCAGGACCACCAGCACGGCGGCGACGGTGAGGACCAGGCCCCGGGACGGACGGGAGCCGACTGCGGGCGGCGGCTGCTCGGAGGTCATGGCCAAGAGGATGGCCCACCCGCCCCGTCCCCGGCAGGCGGTTCGCCGAACTCACCCGTCCGGGGGGCTGCCTCCGGGCGCAGGCCCGCCACCGAGAGTCAGCTGCTTCCCCTACCCGAGGAAGGACCGGGAAACACAAAGAACAACTCCAGAAGGGCACCCTCCGTCGCTCACCTCGCCCTGACAGCGAGGCGAGCGACACCAAAAAGAGGACCGACTACCGAGAACGGGCAACGGCGGCCTCCTCCAACGAGGAGGCCGCCGTTGATAGTGGCACCCCTCGATCCATCAAGGGGTGCCACCACAGGGAAGACCCGAATTGATAAATCCAACCAGCAGTTAACCCTGCCACCGAGGGAAACGCTCGGACCAGGTCACGGATCCGGCCGTGCTCGGTCGAGCCGGCACGAAGCAGGGTGCGGGCCGAGGCCTCGTTGCGTGGTGAGCGGGCGGCCCAGATGCGGTGCATGCCGAGGACGGTGAAGCCGAGCGCGCACAGCAGGTGGACGGTCTCGGTGCCGAGCCCCTTGCGCCACTCGGCCGGGTGTAGGGCGAATCCGATGGTGGCGGCCTGCTGGGGCTCGGTGGCCAGCCGGGCGTAGCCGATCAGTTGGTGTTCACCGAGGCGGGTGACGGCCATGCAGTACTCGGTACGCGGGGTGGCATGCGCGGAGTCGATGGAGCGGGCCGTGATCGCTTCGACCTGCTCGCGGGTGGGGGTTCGAAGCTGAGGTGCCGGGTGGCCTCAGGGTCGCCGTAGATGGCCAGGAGGGCGTCGGTGTCCCTGGGTTCGACCTCGCGCATCGCCAGGCGGGGCCGGCCAGGTGGACTGGAGTCATGACTGCGGAGCCTGTCCGTAGGGTCATCGGACGCGGACCGATACCGAGGTGGCGGTGACCTCAGTTTCCGCGCCGGGCTCTGGCGGCCGAGCGCCTAGGCTGACGCCATGTCGAACCACGCCCTCGCCGAACGCCACCGCCTCGCCCGGCTGCTCACCGCCGCCGGCCCGGACGCCCCAACCCTCTGCGCCGGCTGGACCACCCGGGACCTGGCCGCCCACCTGGTGATCCGCGAGCGCCGCCCCGACGCGGCGGCCGGCATCCGGGTCGGTGCCCTCGCCGGGTGGACGCGGCGGGTGCAGGACGAGTACGCCGAGCGGCCGTACGAGGAGCTGGTGCGGCTGTTCCGGGCCGGCCCGCCGGTCTACTCCCCGTTCGCGCTGCCCGGCGCCGACGAGGCGGCGAACACCATCGAGTACTACGTCCACGCCGAGGACGTCCTGCGCGCGGCCGAGGACTGGACCCCGCAGGCCGTCCCGCCGGGCCGCGCCGAGGCCCTCTGGCGCCGTCTGCCCCTCATCGCCCGCATGGAGGCGGGCCGCCGGTCCCCGGTCCGCCTGGCCCTCGCCCACCCCGACGGCCGTTCCCTCACCGTCGGTCCCGCGGGCTCCCCCACCGTCCGCCTCACCGGCGAACCCGCCGAGCTCGTCCTCTTCACCTACGGCCGCGGCGCCCGGACCGCCCTCACCGTCGACGGCGCCCCGGACGCCGTCGAGGCCCTGCGCCACGTGCTGCCGCTGCCGCCGCGGTAGCGGCCCGGGCCGTCCGCCGCGGACGGCCTCCGGCTGCGGATGTCCGGGCCCGGGTGCAGACTCGCAGGTGGCCGGGGTGGCGCGTGGGCGCGCCCGATGGAACCGTCCCGGTCCCTCCGCGTCGAAGGAGCACTCCGCCATGCTCACCACCGACTTCCCCATCGGCTCGCCCTGCTGGATCGACCTGGGCAGCCCGGACATCCCCGCCACCGCCGCGTTCTACGGCAAGGTGTTCGGCTGGACCTTCCAGGAGGTCCCCGAGGCCGGCGGCTACGGGTTCCTCCACTTGGGCGGCAGGACCGTCGGAGCCGTCGGCAACCTCGACCCGGGCGCGCGGTCCGCCTGGACGACGTACTTCCGCACCAGGGACGCGGACGCCACCGTGAAGGCCGCCGAGCAGGCCGGCGCGACCGTCCGGGTGCCGCCGATGGACGTGATGGAGGAGGGCCGGTTCGCCGCTCTCACCGATCCCCAGGGCGCCGAGTTCGCCCTCTGGCAGTCCGGCGGCACCACCGGGCTGGGCGCCGTCTCCGAGGAGGGCGCCCTGGTCTGGTCCGAGCTGCACACCTCCGCCCCGGACGTCGCCCTCGCCTTCTACGAGAAGCTCTTCGGCTGGCGGATGCAGAAGTTCGAGCCGTCGCCGGGCATGACCTACCGGGTGCTCTCCGCCGCCGAGGGCGACCAGGAGGCCACCAGCTTCGGCGGCATCGCCCCGACCATGTCCCCGGAGCAGCCCTCCGCCTGGACGCCGTACTTCGCCACCGAGGACGTGGACGCGCGGGTGGCCGCCGCGACGGCGGCCGGCGGCTCGGTGCTGATGCCGGCCTCGGACGTGGAGAACGTCGGCCGGATCGCCTGGCTGGCCGACCCGAACGGCGCCCCGTTCGCGCTGATCCACGGCGAGCCGCAGGAGTCCTGAACACCCGGGAGTCCCGAGCACACGGCGAGGGCCCGCGGTTCCCGGAACCGCGGGCCCTCGTCACGCACGCAGCGTCACCGCACCGGGTGCCCGGCCTCCCGCAGCGCGCCCTTGACCTCGCCGATCCGCAGGTCCCCGAAGTGGAACACGCTGGCGGCCAGCACCGCGTCCGCACCCGCGTCGACGGCCGGCGCGAAGTCCGCGAGCTTGCCCGCCCCGCCGGAGGCGATCACCGGCACCGAGACGGCCTTGCGCACGGCCCGGATCATCTCCAGGTCGTAGCCGTCCTTGGTGCCGTCCGCGTCCATCGAGTTGAGCAGGATCTCGCCGGCGCCCAACTCGGCGGCGTGGCCCGCCCATTCGACGGCGTCCAGGCCGGTGCCCTGCCGCCCGCCGTGGGTGGTGACCTCGAAGCCGGACGGCGTCTCGGTGCCCTCGGGGCAGCGCCGGGCGTCCACCGAGAGCACCAGGACCTGCCGCCCGAACCGCTGGGCGATCTCGCGGACCAGCTCCGGCCGGGCGATGGCCGCGGTGTTGACGCCGACCTTGTCGGCGCCGGCCCGCAGCAGCTTGTCGACGTCCTCGACGGCGCGGATGCCGCCGCCGACCGTCAGCGGGATGAAGACCTGCTCGGCGGTGCGGCGGACCACGTCGTAGGTGGTCTCCCGGTCGCCGGAGGAGGCGGTGATGTCGAGGAAGGTCAGCTCGTCGGCGCCCTCGGCGTCGTAGAGCTTGGCCATCTCGACCGGGTCGCCCGCGTCGCGCAGGTTCTGGAAGTTGACGCCCTTGACCACCCGCCCGGCGTCGACGTCCAGGCAGGGGATGACACGTACTGCGAGGGTCACGGCTGTTTGCCTTCCAGGGGTTCCGGGGATTCCAGGGGCTTCGGGGGCTCCTGGTTTTCCAGGATCCTTGCCAGCCCGGATCGGTACGCGTCGAGTTCGACCTCGACCAGCATCCGGGAGTCGATCAGTCCCTCGACGACCACCATGGTGGCCGCCGGGCGGGCGGCGTCGAAGAGTTCGCGGTGGGCCCGGCCCACCTCCTCGGCGTCGCGGACGTGGGTGATGTACATCCGGGTGCGCACCACGTCCTGCGCGGTCAGACCGTACGCGGCCAGGGCGTGGAGCCCGACGCCGAACGCGGCGAGGGTCTGCCGGTACGGGTCCCCCTCGTGCTCGATCCGGCCGTCCACCCAGGCGGTGGAGCCGGCCACGTGCACGTGGTCACCCGCGGCGACCGCCCGGGCGTAGCCGAACTCGTCCTCCCAGGGGGAGAATCCACCGACCCTGCCGCGTACGATCCGACCGTCCGTCATCCGGAAACCGCCTCCAGGGCCTCTTCGAGGGTGAACTTCTGCTCGTAGAGTGCCTTGCCCACGATGGCGCCCTCGACACCCTCGGCGACGAGCGAGGCGATCGCCCGCAGGTCGTCGAGCGAGGAGACGCCGCCGGAGGCGACGACGGGCTTGTCGGTCGCGGCGCAGACGTCGCGCAGCAGCTGGAGGTTGGGGCCGGTCAGGGTGCCGTCGCGGTTGACGTCGGTGACGACGTAGCGGGCGCAGCCCTCCCGGTCGAGGCGCTCCAGCACCTCGAACAGCTGGCCGCCGTCGCGGGTCCAGCCGCGGCCGCGCAGGGTGGTGCCGACCACGTCCAGGCCGACGGCGATCTTGTCGCCGTGTTCGGAGATGGCCTTGGCGACCCACTCCGGGGCCTCCAGGGCGGCGGTGCCGAGGTTGACCCGGGTGCAGCCGGTGGCGAGCGCGCGGGCGAGCGACTCGTCGTCGCGGATGCCGCCGGACAGCTCGACCTTGACGTCCAGCTGTGCGGTGACCTCGCGCAGCAGCTCGTAGTTCGAGCCGGTGCCGAAGGCGGCGTCCAGGTCGACCAGGTGCAGCCACTCGGCGCCGGCGTTCTGCCAGGCGAGGGCGGCGGCGAGCGGCTCGCCGAAGGAGGTCTCGGTGCCGGAGGCGCCCTTGACCAGACGGACGGCCTGACCGTCGCGGACGTCGACGGCGGGCAGCAGTTCGAGGCTCATCAGAGATCCAACTCTCAGAAAGTCAGAGGGTGTTGACCCAGTTGGTCAGCAGGGCGGCGCCGGCGTCGCCGGACTTCTCGGGGTGGAACTGGGTGGCCCAGAGCGGGCCGTTCTCGACGGCCGCGACGAACGGCTGCCCGTGGGTGGCCCAGGTGACCAGCGGCGCGTTGATCCGCGCGCTGTGGGTCTCCAGTTCCCAGTGCCGCACCCCGTAGGAGTGCACGAAGTAGAAGCGGGTCTCGGGGTCGAGGCCAGCGAACATCCGGCTGCCCTCGGGGGCGTCCACGGTGTTCCAGCCCATGTGCGGGACGACGGGGGCCTCCAGCGGCTCCACGGTGCCAGGCCACTCGTCGCAGCCGGCCGTCTCCACGCCGTGCTCGACCCCCTTCTCGAAGAGGATCTGCATGCCGACGCAGATGCCCATGACCGGTCGGCCCCCGGCGAGCCGGCGGCCGATGATCCAGTCCCCGCGGACGGACCTGAGTCCGCGCATGCAGGCCTCGAAGGCCCCCACGCCGGGGACGAGCAGGCCGTCCGCGGCCATCGCGGTGTCGTAGTCGGAGCTGACGGTGACGTCCGCTCCGGTCCGCTCCAGGGCGCGCTGCGCGGAGCGGAGGTTGCCGGAGCCGTAGTCGAGGACGACGACGTTCTTGCCCATGTTCAGGTGTCCAGTCTCTCTGCGGCGGGCGGCGGGTCTACAGGCGCATGAGGCCGGAGGCCAGGCACATCACGGAGCCGAAGGCGAGCACCAGGATGACGCCCTTCGACTGCTTCTGCTTCCAGAAGGAGATGACTCCGCCGGCCAGGAAGAGGCCGACGAAGATGAGGATCATCGCGGTGTTGCTCACAGCGCACCCTTGGTCGACGGGAGGATTCCGGCCGCGCGCGGGTCGCGCTCGGCGGCGTAGCGCAGCGCCCGGGCCAGCGCCTTGAACTGGCACTCCACGATGTGGTGCGCGTTGCGCCCGTACGGCACGTGGACGTGCAGCGCGATCTGCGCCTGGGCCACGAAGGACTCCAGGATGTGCCGGGTCATGGTGGTGTCGTACGAGCCGATCATCGGCGCGATGCCCTCGGGCTCGGTGTGCACCAGGTACGGCCGGCCGGAGAGGTCCACGGTGACCTGCGCGAGCGACTCGTCCAGCGGCACCGTGCAGTTGCCGAAGCGGTAGATGCCCACCTTGTCGCCGAGCGCCTGCTTGAAGGCGGCCCCGAGCGCGAGGGCGGTGTCCTCGATGGTGTGGTGGGTGTCGATGTGCAGGTCGCCGTCGGTCTTGACGGTGAGGTCGAACAGGCCGTGCCGGCCGAGCTGGTCGAGCATGTGGTCGTAGAAGCCGACGCCCGTGGAGATGTCGGTCCTCCCGGTGCCGTCGAGGTCCATCTCGACCAGGACCGAGGTCTCCTTGGTGGTGCGCTCGACGCGTCCGATGCGGGACATGGGGGTTACAGCTCCTTGATCACGAAACGGACGGCGTCCAGGAAGGCGTCGTTCTCGGCTGGCGTGCCGGCGGTGACGCGCAGCCACCCGGGGACGCCGTTGTCGCGGACCAGGACGCCCCGGTCCAGGATCGCCTGCCACACCGCGTGGGTGTCGGCGAAGCGGCCGAACTGGACGAAGTTGGCGTCCGAGTCGGTGACCTCCAGGCCCATCCCGCGCAGCGCGTCGACCAGCCGGTCGCGTTCCTCCTTGAGCCGCCCGACGTACCCGAGCAGGGTGTCGGTGTGCTCCAGGCAGGCCAGCGCGGTGGCCTGGGTGACGGCCGACAGGTGGTACGGCAGGCGCACCAGCTGCACCGCGTCCACCACGGCCGGGTCGGCGGCCAGGTAGCCCAGGCGCAGCCCGGCCGCGCCGAAGGCCTTGGACATGGTGCGGCTGACCACCAGGTTGGGCCGGCCCTCGATCAGCGGCAGCAGCGAGGCGCGGTGCGAGAACTCGACGTACGCCTCGTCCACCACGACCAGGCTGGGCCGGGCGGCCTGCGCGGCCTCGTACAGCCGCAGCACGGTGTCGGCGTCCACGGCGGTGCCGGTCGGGTTGTTGGGCGAGCAGATGAACACCACGTCGGGCCGGTGCTCCGCGATGGCGGCGACGGCGGCGTCCACGTCGATGGTGAAGTCGTCGTTGCGCGGCCCGGAGATCCAGGCGGTGCCGGTGCCCCGGGAGATCAGCGCGTGCATGGAGTACGAGGGCTCGAAACCGAGCGCGCTGCGGCCGGGGCCGCCGAAGGTCTGCAGCAGCTGCTGGAGCACCTCGTTGGAGCCGTTGGCGGCCCACACCTGCGCCCGGCCGACCGGGAAGCCGGTGGTCTCGGCGAGGTACGCGGCGAGACCCTCGCGCAGCTCGACCGCGTCCCGGTCGGGGTAGCGGTTCAGCCCGCGGGCGGCCTCGGCGACGCGCTCGGCGATCCGGGCCACCAGTTCCTCGGGCAGCGGGTACGGGTTCTCGTTGGTGTTCAGCTGGACGGGCACGTCCAGCTGCGGCGCGCCGTACGGGGACTGCCCGCGCAGCTCGTCGCGGACGGGGAGGTCGTCGATGCGGGTCATGGCGGTCACGCTCCCGACACCGTCCAGTCGCTGTGCCAGTTCTGTTCGTCTCCGACAAAACGTGCCTTGATCGCGTCCCCGTGCCCCGGCAGGTCCTCGGCGTTCGCCAGGTTGACCACGTGCGCGGCGACGTCCGCCAGCGCGTCCCGGTCGTACTCGACGACCTGGACGCCGCGCAGGAAGGTCTGCACCGACAGCCCGGAGGAGTGGCAGGCGCAGCCGCCGGTCGGCAGCACGTGGTTGGAGCCGGCCGCGTAGTCGCCCAGCGAGACCGGGGTCCAGCGGCCGATGAAGATCGCGCCGGCGTTGACCACCCGGGCCGCCACCGCGTGCGCGTCACGGGTCTGGATCTCCAGGTGCTCGGCCGCGTACGCGTTGACCACGGCGAGGCCCTGCTCCAGGTCGTCGACCAGGATGATGCCGGACTGCTTGCCGCCCAGCGCCTCGGCCACCCGCTCGGAGTGCTTGGTCCGCGCGACCTGCGCGGCCAGCTCGGCCTCGACGGCGTCGGCGAGCGCCGGGGAGTCGGTGACCAGCACCGAGCCGGAGGTCGGGCCGTGCTCGGCCTGGCTGATCAGGTCGGCGGCGACGTCGGACGCCAGCGCGCTGTCGTCGGCGAGGACGGCGATCTCGGTCGGCCCGGCCTCGGAGTCGATGCCGATCCGGCCGGCGAAGTAGCGCTTGGCGGCGGCCACGTAGATGTTGCCCGGGCCGGTCACCATGGTGACCGGCGCGCACTCCTCGGTGCCGAGGGCGAACATCGCGACCGCCTGGGCGCCGCCGACGGCGTAGACCTCGTCCACGCCGAGCAGCGCGCAGGCCGCCAGGATGGTCGGGTGGACGCGTCCGCCGAACTCCTTCTGCGGCGGGGAGGTGACCGCGATGCCCCTGACGCCCGCCTCCTGGGCCGGCACCACGTTCATCACCACGGAGGACGGGTAGACCGCCAGCCCGCCCGGCACGTACAGGCCGACCCGCTCGACCGGCACCCAGCGCTGGGTGACGGTGCCGCCCGGCACCACCTGGGTGGTGTGCCCGGTGCGGCGCTGGTCCGCGTGCACGGCGCGGGCCCGGCGGATCGACTCCTCCAGCGCGGCCCGCACCTTCGGGTCCAGCGTCTCCAGCGCGGCGGTGAGCTGCTCTGCCGGGACACGGGTCGACTCCAGCCGGACGCCGTCGAAGCGCTCGGTGATCTCGATCAGCGCCGCGACCCCGCGATGGCGTACGTCCTCGGCGATCGGCCGCACCTTCTCCAGGGCGGCCGCGACGTCGAACTCGGCACGGGGCAGCAGGTCACGCGGGTCGTCCAGCGAGCCGCGGAGGTCGATTCGAGAGATCACGCCACCCAGTGTAAGGAGTGGCCGGAACCGCTGGTCCCGCATTTCAGTCCGTGATACGAAAGGCGAGACGACCGGGGGGACGGGGGAAACCATGGCGGAGCGTGCTCCGGAGGGCTGGACGGGGGTCGAGCAGCGACTCTGGGAGGCTTACCGCCAAGGTGTGATCCTGGACCTGCGAACGGGCGACGCGGACGCCGACGACCCCTTCGGCGACGCCGACTGGGGCCCCGAGCGCACCGTCCGCGCCGAGGTGCTCGCCCACCTGCTGCTGGCCGGCCCGCGGCCAGCCCCCGGGCGGGTCGCCTCGCTGCGGTTCAGCGGTGTGCTGGTCACCGGCGCGCTCAACCTGGCCGGCGCCGCCATCGACCGCTACATCGAGCTCCACGAGTGCCGCTTCGAGCACAAGATCCTGCTCTCCGAGGCCTCGGCGCCGACGCTGCGCTTCGTGAACTGCCTGATCCCCCGGCTGGAGGCCTCCCGGCTCTCCACCACCGGCGACCTCCACCTGGCCCGCTGCCGCCTCCCCGACGGCATCCGGCTCACCGACTCCAAGATCGGCACCGACCTGCTGCTCAACCAGACCCGGGTCGGCGGCGACCGCTACGGCCGGGCCGTCTCCGCCGACGGGATCACCGTCAACCAGGACTTCGAAGCCGAACGCCTGGAGGCCCGGGGCGAGTTGAGCATACGCACGGCCCGAATAGGCGGCCGGCTGTCGCTGCGCGGCGCCCAGCTGCACGCCGACCGCCGGCACAGCCGCACCTGCCTCAACGCCGTCCGGGTCACCATCGGCCACACCCTCTACCTGACCGGCTCCGCCGACCTCGGCTGGACCGGCTCCCGCGGCTACTACGGCTCCGGCTACGGCGAGGTCCCGCCGGCCGACGGCCCCGTCACCCCGTTCCGGGCCTTCGGCCGGGTCCGGCTGTCCGACTCCCGCTTCGAGGGCGCCTGCCTGATCTCCGGCGAGTTCCACCTGGAGGACGACGACGAGCTCTCGCTGCGCCGCATCCAGACCCCCGAGCTGCGGTTCTCCTGCGACTTCCGCCCCACCGGCACCGTCTCGCTCTCCCGCGCCCGGGTCGGCAACCTGGTCGACAGGCCGCACGCCTGGCCGCTCGGCAAGCACCTGGGCCTCACCGGTTTCGTCTACGAGAACCTGCGCCCGATCAGCACGTTCACCGTCCAGCAGCGGATCGCCTGGCTGGAGGGCTCCTCGGTGGACTTCCAGCCCGAGTCCTACGAGCAGCTGGCCGCCGCCCTGCGCCGCGACGGCGCCGACGACGACGCCCGCGAGGTGCTCTACGCCAAGCAGCGCCGGCGCCGCCGCACGCTGCCGCTGCCCGCCCGCGTCTGGGGCGCGGTCCAGGACGCCACCGTCGGCTACGGCTACCGGCCCGGCCGGGCGGGCCTGTGGCTGCTGCTCGCCTGGATCCTCGGCAGTCTCTGGTTCGCCTCCCACCCGCTGGAGCCGCTCAAGGCCGACGAGCGCCCGCACTGGAACCCGGTGCTGTACACCCTGAACCAGCTGCTGCCGATCGTGGACCTCAACCAGGGCGGCTGGAACCCGGGCGGCCTCTCCCAGTGGATCGCCGCCGGGCTGGTCGTCATCGGCTGGCTGCTCGCCTCCACGGTCGTCGCCGGCGCCACGCGGATGCTCCAGCGTGGCTGAGCCGGGCGGCGGCGGGGGCCGCCGACCGGGTGGCCTCGTCATCCGTGCGACAAGGCCCCCGTCCGGGGAACTACGCTGTCCGCCGTGACAGAACGGCTGCCGCTCTTCCCGCTGAACACCGTGCTCTACCCGGGCCTGGTGCTGCCCCTGAACGTCTTCGAGGAGCGCTACCGCCGTCTCGTCGCCGACCTGCTCGAACGCTCCGAGGACACCCCTCGGCGGTTCGGCGTGCTCGCGATCAGGGACGGCCGGGAAGTCGCGCCGGTCAGACCCGAGGAGGGCCCGGCCGGCCCGCTGGACGGCCTCGGCACCACCACCGGGGACCCGCTGGAGGCGCTGTTCCACATCGGCTGCGTCGCCGACGTCGCCTCCGTCGAGCACCAGCCGGACGGCCGCTACGAGCTGCTGGTCACCGGCACCACCCGGTTCCGGCTGCGCTCGGCGGACGTCTCCGGCCCGTACCTGACCGGCGAGATCGAGCCGATCGAGGAGCTCCCCGGCGAGGGCTCCGGCGCCCTGGCCTCCGAGGTCGAGCGGGCGTTCCGGGTCTACCAGAAGCGCCTGGCCGGCGCCCGCGAGGCCAGCACCGTCGGCCGCCAGGAACTCCCGGACGACCCCCAGGTGCTCTCCTACCTGGTCGCCGCCGCCTCGGTGTTCGAGACCCCGGTCAAGCAGCGGCTGCTCGCCTGCCCGGACACCGCCCAGCGGCTGCGCGCCGAACTCGACCTGCTGCGCCGCGAGACCGCCGTCCTCAGCTGGCTGCCCTCGCTTCCCGCCGCCGACCTCACCCGCCAGCGCTTCAGCCCCAACTGACCGAGGAGCCCGAGGACCCCGCATGGCCAAGAAGAGCAGGAAGGGCGGGCAGGGCACCCCCGCCACCGTCGCCCTGGAAGCCGCCGCCGTCCCGTTCACCGTGCACGCCTACGACCACGACCCGGCCGCCGCCTCCTACGGCGGCGAGGCCGCCGAGGCCCTCGGTGTCACGCCCGAGCGGGTCTTCAAGACCCTCGTCGCCGACGTGGACGGCACCCTCACCGTCGGCGTGGTCCCGGTCGCCGGCCAGCTCGACCTCAAGGCCCTGGCGGCGGCCGTCGGCGGCAAGCGCGCCGCCATGGCCGACCCGGCCGCCGCCGAGCGCAGCAGCGGCTACGTCCGCGGCGGCATCTCCCCGCTGGGCCAGCGCCGCCCGCTGCGCACCGTCGTCGACGCCACCGCGCTCGGCCACCCCACCGTCTACGTCTCGGCGGGCCGCCGCGGCCTCGAAGTGGAACTCGCCCCCGCCGACCTGGTCGCGCTCACCGGGGCCCACACCGCCGCCATCGCCCGCTGAGCCCGCTGAACCCACCGCACCGGGCCCCTGAGCCCACCCGCGCCCGGCGGGCAGCGGTCAGCGCTCCGGGCCGCTCCCCGTCCCCGGCCCTGCCCACTGCCCCGTCGGCGTGCCCGTCGGCGTGCCCTGCGGCGTGCCCGTCGGCGGCACCCCCAGCGGAGCCTGCGCGACCGGCGCCCAGTACGGCGGCGGGTCCTCCTCGCGCTTGCCGAACGCGGCCGAGAGCAGGAGCAGCACCACCATCGCCGTCATCGGCCAGACCAGCAGCGCCCCCAGCGCCCCCAGGTCGATGCTCGCGTCGAAGTGGCCGCCGTCGCCGACCCGCCGGGCCTGGCCGATCAGGTCGCCGCTCGGCCCGAGCCACCGCCCGATCCGCCAGGCCCCGATCGATCCGAGCAGCCCGCCGACGGTCAGCCCCACCGCGACCGCGATGCCGCCGCCGCGCCGGCGGGTCACCAGGAAGGCCCCGAGCGCGGTCAGGATCCCGGCCCCCAGGGCGATGAGCACGAACACCGCGTCGGCCCCGGCCCGCTGCTCGCCCTCGGGGTCGGCGTAGAGGATGCGGTCCCCGTCCACCAGCAGCGGCACCTTCGGCGCCAGCCAGGCCCACAGCCCGGCCACCACCAGTGCGGCCACCAGACAGGCGACCACGACACCGGCACCGACCCGCACCTCCGGCAGCAGCCGCTTCCCCAGCGGAGCCGTCCCCTCCCCGAGGGCGGTGGCACCGTGCGCCGGCGGCGCGAACGGGTCGGGCGCTTCGCCCGGCTCCGCCTGCGCATCGGCGGGGGCAGGATCCGGAGGTGTGTTCGGTACGGTCACAGGCCCCATCGTTTCACGACGGCCACTCGAACGACCCACCACCGTACCCACGGAACCGGGACGGTCCCGCCACGGGACGCCCTACCGCGAGACCGCCCGCCGGTACGCCCAGGTGGCGACGGCCAGCGACACCACGCCCACCCCCGCGCAGACCGCGAGGTCCCCGAGCACCAGCGCCCAGTCGGGATCCGGCGCGAAGGTCCGCGCGAAGGCGTCCACCCCGTACGTGGACGGCAGCAGGTCCCGCAGCCACTGCACCGGCTGCGGCAGGTGGTCCGCCGGCAGCACCCCCAGCAGCAGGGCGGCCGACATCCCGAGCTGCCCGAGCATCGTCGCGATCTCCTGCCGCGGCGCCAGCAGCCCGCAGGCCGCCCCCAGCCCCGACAGCGCGGCCCCGGCCAGCGGCACGACCGCCAGCAGCACCCACAGCTGCCCGAGCGGCAGCCCGAACGTCACCGCCCCGAACGCCGCCGTGGCGAGCGTCCCCGGCAGGGTGAAGGAGGCGTACGCGGCGGCCGTCCCCAGCACCACCGAGGCGGCCGGCACCGGCAGCGTCGCGTAGTGGTCGAGCCCGCCGGTGGCCCGCAGCTTCCCGAAGTACTGGGCGAGCAGGTTCAGCGCGACGAAGGCCACCACCAGGACGCTCGCGCCGGCGACCACCGACCGCGCCTCCGAGGACTGCCCGGCGTCCACCACGCCCCGCATCATCACCAGGATGCCGACGGACTGGAAGGTGGCCACGAACAGCAGCGGGATGCGCGCCACCCGCGCCCGGGCGAGCTGCGCCCGGTACACGGCCGCGAGCGCCGGCAGCAGCCCGGCCGCGGGGGCGAGCGGAGCGGGGGCGGCCGTGGACCGGCGGGTCTCCGGCGGCACCGAGAGCAGTGTCACTTGGCCAGTCCTCCGTGGCGGCCGCCCAGCTTGAGGTAGGCGTCCTCAAGGCTCGGGGTGGCGAGGGTGAAGTCGTCGAGCGCGGCGAAGGCCGGGCCGGTGGTGACGGCGGCGACCAGTTCGCGGGCCTGCTCGGGGGTGGTGCGGACGGTCCAGCGGCGCCCGGTGCACTCGGCCCGTTCGCGCAGCGCGGCGACGGCGGGCACGCCGACCGGCGCCTCGTCCCGCCAGACCAGGTCCAGCCGGACGTCGCCGTCCACCAGTGCCTTGAGCCCGCCGGGCGTGTCGCAGGCGATCACCCGGCCGTCGTCCACCACGGCGACCCGGTCGAGCACCGTCTCCGCCTCGATCACGTTGTGGGTGACCAGCAGCACCGTCGTCCCGTGCTCGGCGCGCCGCCGGTCCACGGCGCTCCACACGGCCCGCCGGGCGACGGGGTCCATGCCGGTGGTGGGCTCGTCCAGGACGAGCAGCGGCCGCTCCCCCACCAGGGTGGCGGCGAAGCAGGCGAGCCGCCGCTGTCCGCCGGACAGCTTGGCGAGCGGCCGGGTGGCGATCGGCTCCAGCCCGAGCTCGGCCAGCACGTCCGCGGCCGCGCCGCGGGCCTGCGCCCGGGTGAGTCCGCGCAGCCGCCCGGTGGTCTCGGCGGCGAGCACCACCGTCAACTCGTCCAGCGCGGTGGATTCCTGCCCGAGGTAGCCGAGCAGCCGGGCAGCCCGGTCGGGGTGCCGCACGATGTCGTGGCCGAGGAGTTCGACGGATCCCGAGTCGGGGCGCAGCAGCCCGGTGAGCTGGCGCACCAGCGTCGACTTCCCGGCTCCGTTCGGCCCGAGCAGCCCGAAGATCTCGCCCTGGCGGACGGTGAGGCTGATGCCGTCGTTGGCCCGGATCTCGGTGGCGGCCGCGCCGCGTCCGCTGCGGTAGGTCCTGACCAGGTCGCGTACGGCCACGCACGGCTGGGGTTCCTCGGGTGCTCGCCCGGCCGTCTCGTTCACGACCGAAGACTCTACGCGCTCATACGGGCGAACCGGACAAGGGGGCCCTCGGGCCGGTCGGGTCGGCTCAGTCCTCGACGACCATCGACCCGCCCGGCACCCGCGCCGCCAGTTCCTTCCAGAACCCGGCCCGGATGGCGTAGCGGTCGTGTTCGTCGATCTGGTCGTCCTTGTGCGCCAGCAGTCCGAAGCGGGCGGCGTAGCGCAGCAGCTCGCCGTCCACCCGGTGCGGGATGCGCGGGTAGTCGGGCCAGAGCACGGTGAGTCTCTCGTTGTCGCCGAGGCGTTCGCTCCAGCGGCGGGCGAAGACCTGGCCGACCTCGTGGGCGTCGCCGCCGATGGAGGTGATGTCCTCCTCGCGGTCGGCCCAGCGCTGTTCGGCGGTGGTGAGCTGGGCGAGGGTGGGCAGGCTGTCGCCGGCGGTGACGGCGGGCTCCGGGGCGGGCCGGTCCACCCAGCCCCGGTCGGAGGACCAGCGCAGCACCGGCCCGCCCTGCGCGGCGGCGGCGTGCCCGTTGGCAGCGTGGCCGTTGGCGGCGTGGCCGTTGGTGCCGCTCGCCACCGGGGTGACCGGGGTGACGGAGGGGGCGCGCCCGGCCAGGTCCTTCGGTGTCGGCACGACCTTGAGCGCGGCCGCGGCCGGCTGCGGCCGTCCGTCGGCGGCGGGGGTGGCGCTCTCCGGGGCCGCGGCGGCTGCCTCGGCGGCGGCCGGGCGGACCACCGGCGGCACCACGGTGGGCAGCGTGGCGGGCGGGGCGGCCGGCGGGGCGGCGAGGATCTTGGCGATCTCCTGCCGGGCACCCGGGGCCGGGAACGGGCTGGAGTGCTCGCGCAGCGAGAAGGACCCCTCGATCCACTCGCGGTCCAGCACCCGCCGCTCGTCCGCCTCGCCGACCAGGTCCTCGGACTGGTTGAAGTCGCCGTCGGCGGCCTGCAGGGCCCACAGGTGGACGGCCACTCCGTGTTCCTTGGCGGTCATCATGCCGGGCAGCAGGTCCCCGTCGCCGGTGATCAGCACGACATCGGCGCAGGCCCGGTTGCGGGCGAGCTCGGAGAGTTCGGCGTGCATCGCGGCGTCCACGCCCTTCTGCACCCAACGCCCCTCGGCCCGGGTGAGCGCGCCCAGCCGCACGGTGACCCGGGGCAGCACCCGCAGCCGCCGGTGCTCGGGCATCGGGCGCCGGTCGGGCGCGGCGTCGAACCAGTAGATCCGCAGCAGCGGCAGCCCGGTCTCGGCCTCGGCCCGCTCGCGCAGTGCGGTGATCAGGGCCGTGTGGTTCACGGTGACCCTGGAACGGGACGGATCCCCGGCGAGCAGGCTGGCGGCGGCGCCCAGCAGGTATCCGGCGTCCACCAGGACGACACAACGGTCCATCGCGCACCTCTTTTCGCTCGCCCTCGGAATCAGTCGGGTGGATCGATTCGGGAACGGGCCGGTCGGCCCGTCGTCCGGACGTGCCGAGGTGAGGGGCCCCCGTCGCCGCCCGATCGTTGGGTCCCCTTTTACCCGCGGTTCGCCCGCCGAACCTCGCCGCTTGTCCCGGTACCGCAACAGCCGCCCCGGCCTGGAGCGAACAGAAGCGAGGGCGGGCCCCGTACAACGACGGGGCCCGCCCTGGGTCACGCGGCGGTGTTCCGGACGGCGGACACCGGTGGTCCGGCCGGTGCGGCTCGGCCGGGGACGCTCAGCCCCTGAGCTCGGCGGCGACCAGCTCGGCCAGCTGGACGGCGTTCAGCGCGGCGCCCTTGCGCAGGTTGTCGTTCGAGACGAACAGCGACAGACCGTGGTCCACCGTCTCGTCCGCCCGGACGCGGCCGACGTAGCTCGGGTCCCGGCCGGCGGCCTGGAGCGGGGTGGGGATGTCGGACAGCTCGACGCCAGGGGCGCCGTCGAGCAGCTCGACGGCGCGCTCGGGGCTGATCGGGCGCTCGAAACGGGCGTTGATCTGCAGCGAGTGGCCGGAGAAGACCGGGACGCGCACGCAGGTGCCGGAGACCTTCAGCTCGGGGATGCCGAGGATCTTGCGGCTCTCGTGGCGGAGCTTCTGCTCCTCGTCGGTCTCGTTGGAGCCGTCGTCCACGAGGGAGCCGGCCAGCGGCACCACGTTGAAGGCGATCGGCCGCGCGTAGACCCTGGGCTCGGGGAACTCGACGGCACCGCCGTCGTGGGCGAGCCCGGCGGCTCCCTCCACGACCTTGGCGGCCTGGTCCTGCAGCTCGGCGACGCCGGCCACACCGCTGCCGGAGACGGCCTGGTAGGTGGAGACGACGAGCGCGGCCAGGCCGGCTTCCTCGTGCAGCGGGCGCAGCACGGGCATGGCGGCCATGGTGGTGCAGTTCGGGTTGGCGATGATGCCCTTGGGGCGGTCCGCGACGGCCTCCGGGTTGACCTCGGAGACGACCAGCGGGACCTCGGGGTCGCGGCGCCAGGCGGAGGAGTTGTCGATCACGACGGCACCGGCCGCGGCGACCTTGGGGGCCAGGGCCTTGGAGGTCGAGCCGCCGGCCGAGAAGATCACGATGTCGAGGCCGGTGTAGTCGGCCGTGGCCGCGTCCTCGACGGTGACCTCGGTGCCCTGCCAGGGCAGCGTGCGCCCGGCCGATCGGGCCGAGGCGAACAGCCGCAGCTGCTCCACCGGAAAGTTGCGCTCCGCCAGGATCTCGCGGACCACGCCGCCGACCTGGCCGGTGGCACCGACAATGCCGATCTTCATCTCCGACTACTCCTCTGAATGGTGCTGTTCACGGCCGCACTCCGTCCATCATGCCTTGTCACGCGGGTGCGGCGGCCTGGCGTTCCACGGTGTGAGAGGCCGCCCGGACGGGCCCTAGTGGTCCAGACCACTGGCGAGGGCCAGCGCGGCGCGGACCTCCGCCTCCCCGGCCGGCAGCAGCGGCAGCCGCACGTCGGGGGTGGGGATGCGGCCCTGGGCGTGCAGCACACCCTTGGTCACCGTCGGGTTCGGCGCGGTGAACGCCGACAGCGCCAGGCCGGTCAGCCGGTGCCCGAGCGCCCGAGCCCGCGCCACGTCCCCGGCCTGCCAGGCCTCGACCAGCTCGACGAACCGGCCGGTCGCCAGGTGGGCGGAGGCGAGGATGCCGCCGGCCGCGCCGAGCGCCAGCATCGGCGAGAGGTACGCGTCCTCGCCGGTGAGGAACGCGAATCCCGCGGGGGCGTCGGCGAGCAGCTCGGCGGCCGTCTGGTCCAGCCCGCCGGTCGCGTACTTGACGCCCACCACGCCCTCGATCGCGGCGAGTTCGCGCAGCGCGGCGGTGGAGAGCTGCTGCCCGGTGCGGTACGGGATGTGGTAGACGACCAGCGGCAGCGGGCTGCTCGCGGCCAGCGCCCGGAAGTGCGCGACCGTCCCGGCCTCGCCGGCCCGGACGAAGGACGGCGTGGTGACCAGCGCCGCGGCCTGCGGCACCCGCGCGCCGAGCGCGGCCAGCGCCTCGCCGACGGCCCGGGTGTCACCGCCGGAGGCGCCGACGGTCAGCTGCGCCCCGCGCGCGGCGCAGGCGGCCGCGGCGACGTCCACCACCGCGTCCCGCTCCCCGGCGGTCAGCGCGGCCGGCTCACCGGTGGTGCCGAGGGCGACCAGCCCGGCTGCGCCGGCGTCCAGGAGCTCGTACGAGAGCTTCTCCAGCGCGTCGAGGGCGACGGAGCCGTCGGCGGCGAAGGGGGTGATCAGGGGGACGTGGATGCCCTTGAGTTCCATGCCCACGATCCTGCGGCGCGCCGATCGCCCAGGTCCAGTTCACATTTCCGACGCTACTCGTAAGCTGAGCCGATGCTCGGGCCTGTGCTCGGGCCGGTGCCCGACTAGGCTGGACCGATGCTGGACGTCCGACGCCTGCGCCTGCTGCGCGAACTCGCCCACCTCGGCACCATCGCGGCCGTCGCCGAGGCGCTCTCCTTCAGCCCCTCGGCCGTGTCCCAGCAGCTGTCCGTCCTGGAGAAGGAGGCGGGCGTCCCGCTGCTGGAGCGCACCGGGCGGCGGGTCACCCTCACCCCGGCCGGGCGCAACCTGGTCCGGCACGCCGAGGCCGTGCTCGCCCTGCTGGAGCAGGCCGGCGCCGAACTCGCCCACGCCAAGCGGGGGCTGGCCGGCCCACTGCGGATCGGCACCTACCCCTCGGCGGCCCGGGCGATCATCCCGGGGGTGCTCGCCGAACTGGCGAGCTGGCACCCGGGGCTGGAGCCGATGGTCACCGAGGTGGACCCGGCGGCCGTCGGCGCGGCGCTGCGGGCGGGCGAGCTGGACGTGGCGCTGGTGCACGAGTACGACCTCGTCCCGACCGACCCGGAGCCGGGCCTCGCGGTGACCCGCCCGGTCTTCACCGAACCCATGTACCTGGCCGCCCGCGTCCCGGGCACCGTCGCCGAACAGCGCGCCGCGCCGTGGATCATGTCCCCGCCCGACACGCTCTGCCACACCATGGCCGTCCGCGCCTGCGAGGCGGCGGGCTTCGCACCCCGGATCCGGCACCAGATCGACGACTTCACCACCGTGCTGGCCCTGGTGGCGGCCGGCCAGGGCGTCGCCCTGGTGCCCCACCTGGGCACGGCCGGACTCCCGCCCGGCGTCGTCCTCACCCGCCTGCCGATGTACCGCCGCACCCGCGCCGCCTTCCGCGCCGGCGCCGGCTCCCACCCGGCCATCTCCGCCTTCGTCTCGGCCCTGCACACGGCCGTCCCACCCGGCCTCGGCAGCGGCACCTGACACCCCCGCACCCTCCCGACGCCGCCCACCGCCGCTCCCCCGACAGCAGCTCCCCGCGCCCCTCGCCCCCGCACCCTCCCCTTCTCCCTCCCCACAACAGAAGTCCCCCGCGCCCGAAGGGGCGCGGGGGACTGCGCGAAGCGGAAGGCCGCTACCCGCACTCGAGCACCGGCAGCCGCTCCCGGCCGCCGCCCGGTCTCACCCCGCCAGACAGCTCGGCCCGAGCAGCTGCTTCAGATCCCCGAACAGCGCCGGGTCCGACTTCACCCGGTGCCGGTCCAACCGCAGCACCGTGGTCTTGTTGCGGCCCTCCAGCCGCACCCGCACCTCGGTGGTGCCGCGGTGGCTCCCGAGCACCTCGCCGAGCCGGGCCACCAGCGGCGGGGTGATCTTCCCGCTCGGGATGTTGATGGTGATCGGCGCCTCGGCGTGGGCGTTCGACAGGTCGGGGACGGACAGCTCCATCCCCATCAGCCTCGGCACGTCCTCCCGCTTGTCCAGCTTGCCGCGCACGAACACCACGGCGTCCTCGACCAGTTGCGAGGACACCAGCTGGTAGCTCGCCGGGAAGAACATGCAGTCGATGGACCCCGCGAGGTCCTCCACCGTGGCGATCGCCCACGCGTTGCCCTGCTTGGTCATCTTCCGCTGGAGGCCCGAGATGATGCCGCCGATGGTGACGATCGTCCCGTCCGGCCGCTCCGCGAGGTCGGCCACCGCGCAGTCCGCCTTGTCGGCGAGCACGTGCTCGATGCCGTGCAGCGGGTGCGAGGAGACGTACAGGCCGAGCATCTCCCGCTCCTGGGTGAGCAGGAAGGACTTCTCCCACTCCTCCTCGGAGAAGACGACGTCCAGCCCGAAGCTCGGCTCGTCCGTGGTGGCGTCGCCGCCGAAGAGGTCGAACTGCCCCTCGGCCTCCTTGCGCTTCACGCCGACGACGTTGTCGATCATCGGCTCGAACTGCGCGCTCAGGCCCTTGCGGGTGTGCCCGAGCGAGTCGAACGCACCGGCCTTGATCAGCGATTCGACGGTCCGCTTGTTGCAGACCACCGACTCCACCTTGTCCAGGAAGTCGGGGAAGGACGCGAACTTCCCCTTCGCCTTCCGGGTCCGGATCATCGAGTCGACCACCGGCCCACCGACGTTGCGGATGGCGGTCAGGCCGAAGCGGACCAGGGTGTCACCGTGCGGGGTGAAGTCCGAGTCCGACTCGTTGACGTCCGGCGGCAGCACCTGGATGCCCATCTTGCGGCACTCGTTGAGGTAGACCGCGGACTTGTCCTTGTCGTCCTTGACGGAGGTGAGCAGGCCGGACATGTACTCGGCCGGGTAGTTGGCCTTGAGGTAGGCGGTCCAGTAGGAGACCAGCCCGTAGCCGGCGGTGTGCGCTTTGTTGAACGCGTAGCCGGAGAAGGGGACGAGGACGTCCCACACGGCCTGGATGGCCTCGTCGGAGTAGCCGCGCTCGCGGCAGCCCTTCTGGAAGGGGACGAACTCCGCCTCCAGGATCTCCTTCTTCTTCTTGCCCATCGCCCGGCGCAGCAGGTCGGCCTGGCCGAGGGAGTAACCGGCCAGGATCTGCGCGGCCTTCTGCACCTGCTCCTGGTAGACGATCAGGCCGTACGTCGGCCGGAGCACCTCTTCCAGGGGCTTCTCCAGCTCCGGGTGGATCGGAGTGATCTCCTGCTGCCCGTTCTTGCGCAGCGCGTAGTTCGTATGGGAGTTGACGCCCATCGGGCCCGGGCGGTACAGCGCCAGGACGGCGGAGATGTCCTCGAAGTTGTCGGGCTTCATCAGGCGCAGCAGCGAGCGCATCGGCCCGCCGTCGAGCTGGAAGACGCCGAGCGTGTCGCCGCGGGCGAGGAGTTCGTAGGTCGGCTTGTCGTCCAGGGGCAGATCAAGCAGGTTGATCTTGATGCCCTTGTTCTTCTCGATCGCCTTGACGGCGTCGTCCATGATCGTCAGGTTGCGCAGGCCGAGGAAGTCCATCTTGAGGAGGCCGAGGCTCTCACAAGTGGGGTAGTCGAACTGCGTGATGGTGACGCCGTCGGTGTGCCGGGTCCAGACCGGGATGTGGTCGGTCAGCGGCTCGGCGGACATGATGACGCCCGCGGCGTGAACGCCGGGCTGGCGGATCAGGCCCTCGATGCCGCGCGCGGTGTCGATGACCTTCCGGACGTCCGGGTCGGTCTCGTACAGCCCGCGGATCTCCCCGGCCTCGCTGTAGCGCGGGTGCGAGGGGTCGGTGATGCCGGAGAGCGGGATGCCCTTGCCCATGACGTCCGGCGGCATCGCCTTGGTGATCCGGTCGCCCATCGCGTACGGGTAGCCGAGGACGCGCGAGGAGTCCTTGATGGCGGCCTTCGCCTTGATGGTGCCGTACGTGACGATCATGGCGACCTTGTCGGATCCCCACTTCTCGGTCACGTAGCGGATCACGTCACCGCGCCGGCGCTCGTCGAAGTCGATGTCGACGTCGGGCATGGAGATGCGCTCGGGGTTGAGGAAGCGCTCGAAGATCAGGCCGTGCGGGATCGGGTCGAGGTCGGTGATGCCCATCGCGTACGCGACCAGCGAGCCGGCCGCCGAACCGCGGCCGGGGCCCACCGCGATGCCCTGGCTCTTGGCCCACATGATGAAGTCGGCGACCACGAGGAAGTACGCCGGGAACCCCATCTGGATGATGGTGTCCATCTCGTACTCGGCGAGCTTCTTGTGCTCCTCGTCGTACCCGTTCGGGAAGCGCCAGTCCATGCCCTCCCAGACCTTGGACTTGAAGAAGTCCGCCTCGGACTCGAAGCCCTCCGGGATGGGGAAGCGGGGCATCAGGTTCTTGAACTTGAACATGCCCTCGGTGTCGACCCGGGAGGCGACGAGGAGCTGGCTGTTGCGGCAGCCCTCCTGCCAGGCGTCGGAGGAGTCCAGGGCGTACATCTCGGCCGCTGACTTGATGTAGTAGCCGGTGCCGTCGAAGCGGAAGCGGTCCGGGTCCGAGAGGTTCTTGCCGGTCTGGACGCAGAGCAGCAGGTCGTGCGCGCCGGCGTCGGCCTCGGTGGTGTAGTGCGAGTCGTTGGTGACGACCGGGGGGATGCCCAGCTTCCTGCTGATCTCCAGCAGCCCGTCGCGGACCCGCCTCTCGATGTCGAGGCCGTGGTCCATCAGCTCCAGGAAGTAGTTCTCCTTGCCGAAGATGTCCTGGTAGTCGGCGGCCGACTTGAGGGCCTCGTCGAACTGGCCGAGGCGCAGCCGGGTCTGCACCTCGCCGGAGGGGCAGCCGGTGGTGGCCATCAGGCCGCCGGAGAGCTCGGAGATCAGCTCCTTGTCCATCCGGGGCCACTTCACCAGCCAGCCCTCGGCGTAGGAGCGCGAGGTCAGCTTGAAGAGGTTGTGCAGGCCCTCCTTGTTGCGGGCCCAGATGGTCTTGTGGGTGTACGCGCCGGACGCGGAGACGTCGTCCCGCTTCTGGTGCGGCTGGCCCCACAGGATGCGCTTGGTGTTGGAGCGGGACTCCGGGGCGACGTACGCCTCGATGCCGATGACGGGCGTGATGCCGGCGGCGGTGGCCTGCTTGTGGAACTCGGCGGCGCCGTACATGTTGCCGTGGTCGGTCATGGCCACGTGGGTCTGGCCGAGGCGCTCGACCTCCTTGAACATCTGCTTCAGCCGGGCGGCACCGTCCAGCATCGAGTACTCGGTGTGGACGTGCAGATGCGCGAACGGCTGGTCGCTCAAGGCGGGGCCTCCGGAGGCTCTGGTGCTGGTCTGGTGGGCCGGCGAACGTGCAGGTCACAGGGGATGCCCTGGAAATGGATGTGGCCCGGAGCGCCTCTCGGGGCCCGGACCACCACTCACGCGTTCACGCGTCTACTTTAGCCCCCTCGAACAGCTGACGACCCAGCCCCGAGAGTCGCGCCGCGGCGGCCTCGCGGACCTCCGGCGCCTCCAGCGGATCGTCCCGCAGGCCGCCGAGGCGGGCCCGCACGGCGGGCCGGTCGGGGGCGTGGCGGACGGCGAGGAGCCGGGCCCGCGTTTCGCAGTCGTCCAGCGACTCGACGTACACCTCGGGCATGCCCGCGGCCCCCATCGCCGCCAGCGCCTCCAGGTAGGCGGGGCGCTCGGACGAGTGCGGGGTCGAGAGCCAGAAGCGGCGCAGCAGGGAGACGGCGTCGGCGGCCCGCGGGCCGAAGCGGGCGAGGTCGCGGGCGAGGGCGGCGGGGCCGCACCAGGTCCGCGCCACCCAGCACCGCTCCAGCTCGGCGACCAGGGCCGGTATGTCGCGCTCGTCGCCGGGGCCCGCCGGCGGGTACGCGTCGCCGCGGTCCGGGCAGGCGTCCTTCGGGGGGTGGTGCGGGGTCGGGCCGTCCGGCGCCGGGGCGGGGTCCGGCAGTGCCGCCCGGGCCTGCGCCGAGCCGCCGAGCGCGAGCAGTTCCAGGACCCGGGTGGCCCGGTGCCGGGTGCCCTCGTCGCCGGACAGGAGCTCCACCACCGGTGCGAGCGGCAGCCCCAGGTCCCGGATCAGGCGGGCGAGGTAGCGGTCCCGATCGTCGGCCGTCGGGTCCCATCGCCAGTCCCAGCGGATGCAGCCGTACACCAGCTCGGCGACCGACGGGCCGTCCTCGGCGGCGATCAGCGCGCCCTGGCCGCGGCCGCGCTGCAGGAGCCCGGGCAGGGTGGTCGTCGGCGCGTAGTGGTCGGTGTGCATGGGGTCCATCGTGCCGCAGCCCCCGGGGCGCGGGCGGCGGGGCGGGCGGTCGGACGGCGGTCCGGACGGGCGGCCCGCCTTCGGATCATCCGTCAATTCTCCTACGCACCAACACCCTTGAGGTGGACCCGCCACTCCTGCTTGACTGGCCGCCGTGACCGACACCACCCCCACACCCGACGCCCCCGACGCCCTCGGCAGCCTCCTCAGCCGCCACCCGGTCGCCAACCGCACCCGGTGGACCAATGCCGCCTGGGCCCTGGCCGTCGGGGTTCCGCTCTCCTGGCTCGGCCTGTGGCTCCTGCTCCGGAGCGGCGACTCCGGCGGCCGGGCGCTGGGCGTGCTCATCGGCCTCGGCGTCAGCGGGCTCTGGCTCGGCGCGGCCCAGGCTGTACGGGCGCTGCGGGGTGGCAGGGGCGAGTACTTCGAGCTCCGCGAGAACGGCCTGACCCACGGCAACGCCCATGGAGCAACGGGGAGTTGGACCTGGGAGCAGATCACCACGATCACCACCCGCCCGGGCGGCGGCACGGCCGGCGCCCTCGCCCACCGGTTCGGCAACGACTACCGCTGCGTCCTCGGCCTGGCCGACGGCGGACGGCTCCGGGTGGACGGCCTGGCGGCCGGCGCCTCCACCCTTGGCAACGCGGTGATCGACCGCTGCCCGCACGCCCGCATGGTCGACCCGGACGGCTGGACCCGCCGGTTCGGCGGCCTGCTGCTGCTGGGCGCGGCGCTCTGCGTCGGTGGCGTCATCGCCATGGTCGGCTACATATCCGCCCACCCGGACTACGAGAAGGTCACGGTGGAGGCCTCCGGCATGGTCGACCACGAGTACGTCCACGCCGTCGACGACGGCACGATCATGCTGCTCGCCCTCGGCATCGCGGCCTGCGCACTGGGCGCCGTCATCCTCCTCGCCCTCTTCGTCCACGGCCGCCTGCACCGCCGGCTCTGACCCGCCCGCCCCGGCTCAGCCACCGTGCGGCCCGGCCGTCAGCACCACCGCCACCAGCCCGTCCGGGTCGGTCAGCACGAGCGGCCCCGCGTCACCGGCGTGGTCCACCACCAGCGCGGTGAAGTCCGGCACCGCGACCACCGCGCCCGCCGCCACCAGGGCCGGCCCGCCGATGCCGACGCACACCGCCCCCGCGTCGACCGCCGAGCGGACCCCGCTTACCGAGTCCTCGAAGACCAGCGTGCGCTGCGGCCGGATCCCGAGCCCCCGGCAGGCCGCCAGGTACGGGTCCGGGTGCGGCTTGCCCCGCTCGACGTCGTCCCGGGTGACGCGCACCCGGAAGACGTCGAGCAGGCCGAGCCCGCCGAGCGCGTTCTCGATCTTCCGCGGCCAGCTGCTGGTGGCCAGGCCCACCGGCACGCCCGCCCGCCGGAGCCGGGCGGCCAGCCCGTCGGCCCCGGGGATCACCGGGTACGGGGCCTCCTCCTCGACGGTGTCCACCTCGGCCCAGATCGCCTTCCGGGCGGCGTCCGAGTGGTCGGGGAAGATCAGCCGGACCGTCTGGTCGCCGGTCCGCCCGTGGACGTACTCCTCCAGCTCCGGGTCCGTCAGCACCCGGCCGTGGTGCCGAGCCACCGACCGCCACGCCTCCTCGATCACCGGCCTGGAGTCGATCAGGACCCCGTCCATGTCGAAGACGACGGCCTCGACCTCGTACCGCGTCCCGGCTTGCGGCTGCATCGGTCTCCCCACTCGGCGCTCGCGCCATACGGTCTGACGATGGTTCACATTCGCCCGGCCGACGGGCCGGACGGTCAATTGGACTAGACCTCACTTCGCAGCCCTGGCCCCTCGCCCGCCCGGCCCACCCCCCGGGTCGGGCCCGGTCAGACCGACTGCCGCGCCATGAAGCCCTCGGCGGAGTCCTTCCAGACCAGGTACACGTCGTCCACCAGCAGCAGGTCGACCACCTCGTCGAGCACCGGGTCGAGCGCGTCGCGGTGCGAGCCGACGATCGGCTCCTCGTGCTTGTTGAACGAGGTGTTCACCAGCGCGGCCTGCCCGCTGCGCTCGTACCAGGCCATCAGCAGACCGTGCAGGAACGGGTCGTCCTGGGCCCGGACGGTCTGCGGCCGGGCGGTGTTGTCGACGTGCACCACCGCCGGGCAGGCCTTGGCGAAGGTCTCGTGGCAGTCGTAGGTGATCGTCATGAACAGCGCCGAGGGCTGCTCGGGGTCCCAGCCCACGTAGCAGGCGGCCGCCAGGTCCTCGGCGGTGATCGGCGCGAAGGGCACGAACTCGGTACGGTTCAGGCGCTTGTTGAGCCAGTCGTTCATCGTCACGTCGGCGGTGCCGTAGATGACGCTGCGACGCCCGAGCGCACGCGGGCCGAACTCCGTCCGGCCGCGGTAGGTGCCGATGACCTGGTCCGCCTCCAGCGCGGCGAGCAGCACCTCGCGCATGTCCTCGCCGATCCGCCGGTAGCGCAGCTCGGGGTAGTCGTGCAGGATCTCCTCCAGCCGGCCCTCGGAGATCGCCGCGTCCGGCCCGAGCGCCATCGAGGGCACCCGCTGGCGCTCTCCGGTCTCCCGGTGGGCCACCACCACGGCGGCCTGCAGCGGCAGCCCGCCGTCACCCATCGGGGGCAACACGTAGGTGTTCCGCACGCCAGTCCTTCCGGCCCGGCGCCGGCTCCCGGTCACGGCGCCGGGTTCCGTCTCGACGTCGGCTCCCGGTCACGGCGCCGGGTTCCGGCCCGGCGCCGGTTCTCGGTCACGGCGCCGGCTCCCGGCCGAGGCGTCAGTCGTCCAGCTCCGCCAGGAAGTCGAGCGACGCCGCCCAGGCGCGCTCGGCCGCTTCCTCGTCCCAGTCCGGCAGCTCCGGGTCGGTGAACAGGTGTCCGGCGCCCCGGTAGCGGTGCACCTCCACCTCGGCCCCGGCCCGCCGCATCCGCAGGTACCAGGCGTTCAGCCAGTCCTCCGGCTCGAACGGGTCCGGCTCCGCGATGTGCAGCTGCACCGGGATCTCGGTGGCCGCGTCCTCCCGCAGGTCCGAGGTGCCGTGCAGGAGCAGCAGTCCGCGCGCCTTCTCGTCGGCCAGCGCCAGGTTCTGCGCCACCGCGCCGCCGAGCGAGAAGCCGGCGTACACCAGCCCGCCCTCGGACACCGGCGCGGCCGCCGTCACCGCCCGCCGCAACAGCTCGTCGCGGCCGCCGAGCTCCTCCTGGAACTCCTGCGCCTCCTCGACGGAATCGAAGGTCCGCCCGTCGAACAGGTCCGGCGTGTGCACGGTGTGCCCGGCGGCGCGCAGCCGCTCGGCGGCGGCGTGCACGGCCGGGCGCAGTCCGTAGGCGGAGTGGAAGAGGATGATCTGGGCCACGGTCGGGGTCCTTCACCAGGGAGGTCAGCTACCCACCCATGATCGCGCATCCCCCGCCGGGCCCCGCGAACGCACGTCCGGCCGCCCGCGAACGCACGTCCGGCCGGGGCCCGGCGGTCGTTCAGGACACCACGTCCTTGCGCCCGAAGCCGCGGAACGCCAGCGCCAGCAGCACCACCGCGTACGAGAGCGACAGCGAGACGCCCTGCACCATGCCACCCCACTCCAGCTGCGGCTGCAGGGCGTCCGCCCACGAGTACTGCCAGTGCGCCGGCAGCCACTCCCGCAGGTCGCCCAGCGCGGTGACGGCGTCCAGCACCCCGGTGATGATCGAGGCGAACACGGCGCCGCCGACCGCGCCCAGCGGCGCGTCCGTCGCGGTGGAGAGCCAGAACGCGAGCGCGGCGATCACGATCTCGCCGAGGAACACGAAGGCCACCGCGATGGCGATCCGGGGCAGCACCTGTCCGGCCGGCAGGCTGACCCCGGCGGGCAGCTTGAGGTCTCCCCAGCCGTACGCCGCCGTGCCGACGACCAGTCCGATCGCGGGCAGCATCGCCACCGCCACCGCCGAGAACCCCAGCCCGACCGCGAACTTGCGGGCCAGCAGCCGGGCCCGGGGCACCGGCGCGGCCAGCAGGTAGCGCAGCGAGGACCAGCTGGCCTCGGAGGCGACGGTGTCCCCGCAGAACAGCGCGACCGGGATCACCAGCATGAAGCCGGTGCCGACGAACAGCATGGTGACCGCGAAGTTGGCCCCCGAGGCGGTGGCCAGCTCGATGAAGGTGGTGCGGCCCGGACGGCCGGGGGTACCGCCGATCTGGAACGCGGCCAGGATGACGAACGGCATGGCGGCCAGCACCCCGCCGATCACCATGGTGCGGCGCCGGCGCAGTTGCCGCATCGCCTCCACCCGCAGCGGCAGCGTCCGGCTCGCCCGGTACCCCTCGGCGTGGTCCGCCGACCCGGCACGGTCCTTCGATCCGGCACGGTCCTTCGACTCGGCGCGGTCCTCAGGAACGACGCTCACGCTCCACCTCCGATCAACGACAGGAACGCGTCCTCCAGCCGCCGCTGCGGCCCGGCGCTCTCCACCGGCACCTCCAGCCGCACCAGTTCGGCCAGCAGCGCGCCGGCCGCCAGTCCGTCCAGGCGCACCAGCAGCCCACCCTCGACGGCCTCCACCGAGCCGACCCCGGCCAGCGCGCCCACCTTCTCGACCACCGGCACCGGGTCGTACGGCCCGGCGATGCCGATCATCAGCAGCTCGCCGGCGCCCACGATGTCCGCGACCGGGCCGGCCGTGACCAGCTGCCCGCGGTCCATCACCACCAGGTCCGTACAGCTCTGCTCGACCTCGGACAGCAGGTGGCTGGAGACGATCACGGTCCGCCCGCCGGCCGCGTACCGGATCATCACCTCGCGCATCTCGCGGATCTGCGGCGGGTCCAGCCCGTTGGTCGGCTCGTCCAGGATCAGCAGGTCCGGCATCCCGAGCATCGCCTGGGCGATCGCCAGCCGCTGCCGCATGCCCTGCGAGTACGTGCGCACCGCGCGGTCCAGCGCCTCGCCGAGCCCGGCGATGGCCAGCGCCTCGTCGAAGCGCGCGTCGGCCTCCGGCCGTCCGGTCGCCTGCCAGTAGAGCCGCAGGTTGGCCCGCCCGGTGAGGTGCGGCAGGAAGCCCGCGCCCTCCACGAACGCCCCGACCCGCGACAGCACCGGCGCGCCGGGCCGCACCAGGTGCCCGAAGATCCGGATCTCCCCGGCGTCCGGCCGGATCAGCCCCATCAGCATCCGCAGCGTGGTGGTCTTGCCCGCGCCGTTCGGCCCGAGCAGCCCGAGCACCTGCCCCTGCCCCACCCGGAAGCTCAACTCCCGTACGGCGTAACGGTCCTGGGCGCCCTTGTAGCGCTTGCTCAGCCCGTCGATCCACAGTGGCACCGCGGCCAGCTCCGGGTCGAGGGCGGGGCCGGTGGCGGTCCGCCGGCGCCGCAGCCGCGGCGCCAGCACCAGGGCCGCGGCCACCAGCACGGCGATCACCGGCAGCACCCAGGTGCGCGAGGGCAGCGGCGCCGCCTCGGTGACGAGCTCCTCGACGGTCGGCACGGTGAGCGCCCCGGCCGGCGCCACCCGGTAGGTGGCCGGCTCGACCGGCGAGGCGTACGCGAGGTCGGTGCTCGCCAGCACCAGCCGCACCCGGTGCCCGGCCGGGAAGGTGTGGTCCACGGTCGGCAGCGCCACCGTGACGGTCCGTCCGGCGTCGGCGCCGGTGACCCGCAGCGGGGCGGCGAGCTGCTGCGGCAGCACCGCCTTGCCGTCCGGCCCGACGTCGTACAGCTTCGCGAACAACACGGCGTCCGGCCGGTCCGCCGTCACCCGCACCGGGACGGTCGGCTGCCCGGTCAGGTGCAGCGGCGAGTCCAGCGGCGCCGAGTCGAAGGCGGCGTTCTGCCCGGGGAAGTCCAGTGAGAGCCCGGCGCCCAGCGAGGCCGCCTGGCTGAGTGCGCCGACGCCCGGCAGTGTCGAGATCCCGGGCGGCGCGCCGCCGGGCGGGTTGGCGAGGCTCCGCTCGCCGCCCGTCAGCTCGACGGTCCGCGAGCCGGTGCCACCGAGCCCCGGGTACCGGTCGGCGGTAGCCCCGCGCAGCACGGCCTGGAAGCCGGTCGAGTCGAGCCCGCCGGTGCGGGTGACCCGGAAAGCGGCGCCGGTGTCGTTCCCCCGCCCCTTCAGATGGTGGTCGAACCAGGCCGTCACCCGGTCGTCGACCCTTGCACTGGTGTCCGTCCCCCCGTCGTGGCCGCCGGCGAACCAGTCCACCGCCACCGGTGCGCCGTTGGCGGCCACCGCCCGGGCGATGCGGTCCCCCTGGTCCAGCGGGAACAGCGAGTCCTGCTGCCCCTGCACCACCAGCGTGGGCGCCTTGAGCTGCGCCGCCACCGAGGACGGGCTGGAACGCTCCAGCAGCGCGACGGCCTCCGGGTCGGCGTGCCCGGCGGTGGCGACCCGGTCGTACATCCGGCAGAGCGACTCCAGGAACCGCCCGCAGCCGACCGGCCCGTCCGTCTTCGGCTCCGCGCCGCCGCTCTCCCGCGGCGCCTCGCCGGAGGGCCCGAGGTCCCCGGCCGCGCCGGTGGTGAAGAAGATCCCGGCCCACAGCTTCTTGAACACGCCGTCCGCCGCGCCCGAGCCCTGCACACCCTGCGGGAACAGCGCGTCGGCCAGGTTCCACCAGGTGATCTGGGTGGCCACCGCGTCGATCCGGTGGTCGTACGCGGAGGCCAGCAACGACACCGCCCCGCCGTACGAGGCGCCGGTGATGCCGACCTTCGGGTCGCCGGGCGCATCCAGCCGCACCTCGGGCCGCTGGGCCAGCCAGTCCACCAGGTGCCTGACGTCCTCGACCTCGCGGTCCGGCGCGTTCAGCCCGATCCGGCCGCCCGAGTGCCCGAAGCCGCGCGCCGACCAGGTCAGCACCGCGTACCCCTGCCGGGCCAGTTGCTCGGCGCGCTCGCGCTGGCCCTCCTTGGAACCGCCGAAGCCGTGCGCCAGCAGCACCGCCGGACGCGGGCCGCCGCCCTCGGTGGTGAAGAACGAGGTGTCCAGCTGGACCTGCTCGGCGCTGCCGGGGGTCTCCGGCATGCCGAGGAAACGGTCCTCCCGATGGACCGCCTGCTCACCGCCGGACGCCACCGTCGTGGTACCCGCCGCGGCCACCGCCACCAGGGCCACCGCCCCGGCCAGCAGCCTGCGTCTGACCGCTGTTCCCCGGGCGCGCCAACGACGCCATGCCCCACCGAACTCCATGGGCGCTGATCGTATCGGCCATCCGGGTAGGCGTCCGATAAGGCCGCCACACCATTTCGTCCGGTTCACCCCACTGTGCCCGAGTATCGTACGGCCCATGCCCTGGCTGCTGATCTCGCTCCTCGCCACCGTCGCCGCCACCCTGGCGGCCGGCTGGATCGTCGACCAGGCCCTCCAGCGGACCGCCGCCAGCCACCCCTCGGCCCCGGTCTGGCCGCTGCTCCGCAGATGCCGGATCCCGCTCCAACTCACCGTGGCATCAGCCCTGTTGCTCGCCAACAAACCGCTCCAGCGGATCCTCCGCACGGCGGGCGACGACGGCGCGCACCACCTGCTCCTGCTGCTCCTGATCGCCTCGCTGGGCTGGCTCACCGTCCGCGTGGTGGCCGCCGCCCTGGAGGCCCTGCTCAGCCGCTACGAGACCCGCGTCGACGACCCGGCCCGGATCCAGCGGGTGCACACCCAGATCAGCATGCTGCGCAGCGTGGTCAGCGCGCTGATCGTCGTGGTCACGGTGGCCGTGATGCTGCTGACCTTCTCCGCCATGCGCACCGTCGGCGCCAGCCTGCTCGCCTCGGCCGGCCTCATCGGCATCGTGGCCGGCATCGCCGCCCAGAGCACCCTGGGCAACTTCTTCGCCGGCCTCCAGATCGCCTTCAGCGACACCGTCCGGATCGGCGACACCGTGGTGGTGGACGGCCAGCAGGGCGCCGTCGAGGAGATCACCCTCACCTACCTGGTGGTCCGGCTCTGGGACTACCGCCGGCTGGTCGTCCCGGTCTCGTACTTCGTCAACAAGCCCTTCGAGAACTGGACCCGCCGCGACCCCGGCCTACTGGCCGCCGTCCTGCTCCACCTCGACCACACCACCCCGGTGGACGAGCTGCGCACCACCCTGCGCGCCCGCCTCGACCGGCACCCGCTCTGGGACGGCGCCGAGTGGGCCCTCCAGGTCACCGACACCACGCCCAGCACCATCGTCGTCCGCGCCACCATGACCGCCCGCACCCCCGACGACGCCGCCCAGCTCCGCTTCGACATCCGCGAACAGCTCATCGCCCACCTGCGCGACGAACACCCCCATGCCCTCCCCCGCCTGCGCACCACCACCGACACCTGACGCAAAAAACAAAGCTCCCCGCGCCCCTGAAGGGGCGCGGGGAGCTACGCGAAGCGGAAGGCGACCACCGGAAACCCGCCCCGGAGGTCCAGCCCCACCCGCCTCGGTCGCCTCAGAGCACCCGCGTCATCGTCCGATGCGCGATCCCCGCGTCGTCGTACACCGGCCCCTCCGCCACGTACCCCAGCCGCTCGTAGAACCCGAGCGCCTGCACCTGGGCGTGCAGTTCGACCTCCGCACCCCCGTGCTCGACCCCCGCCGCCTCGACCGCCCGGACGAGCTCCGCGCCCAGCCCCGTCCCCCGGGCCGCCGCGACGACCGCGAGACGCCCCAGCAGCACCCGCCCGTCGACACCGCCCGTCAGCTTCCGCGCCGGCTCACCGTGGATCAGCCGCGCCGTCCCCAGCGCGGCCCCGTCGGCCCCGACGGCCAGCAGGTGCACCGAGGTCGCGTCGTACTCGTCGTACTCCAGCTCCTCCGGCACGTTCTGCTCGACGACGAAGACCTCGTGCCGGACGGCGCGCACCAGCTCCAGGTCCGCTTCCCCCACGGCGACCCGGATCGCGGCGGCCGTCACCTCAGCTCTCCGCCGCGATGATGTCCAGCGCCTTCCGCAGGTCCTCCGGGTACTCGCTGGAGAACTCGACCCACTGCCCGTCCGACGGGTGCTCGAAGCCGAGCGACACCGCGTGCAGCCACTGCCGGGTCAGCCCGAGCCGCTTGGCCAGCGTCGGGTCGGCGCCGTACGTCAGGTCGCCCACGCAGGGGTGGCGCAGCGCGGACATGTGGACGCGGATCTGGTGGGTGCGTCCGGTCTCCAGCTTGATCGCCAGCAGCGACGCGGCCCGGTACGCCTCGATCAGGTCGTAGTGGGTGACGGACGGCTTGCCGTCCCGGGTGACGGCCCACTTCCAGTCCGAGCTGGGGTGCCGCCCGATCGGCGCGTCCACCGTCCCGCTCATCGGGTCCGGGTGGCCCTGCACCAGCGTGTGGTAGCGCTTCTCGGTGATCCGGTCGTGGAACTGCCGCTTGAGGTCGGTGTAGGCGCGCTCGGACTTGGCGACCACCATCAGCCCCGAGGTGCCGACGTCCAGCCGGTGCACGATGCCCTGGCGCTCGGCGGCACCCGAGGTGGAGATCCGGTACCCGGCCGCGGCCAGTCCGCCGATCACGGTGGGACCGCTCCAGCCCGGGCTGGGGTGCGCGGCGACGCCGACCGGCTTGTCCACCAGCACGATGTCCTCGTCGTCGTGGACGATCCGCATGCCCTCGACGTGCTCGGCGACGACCTGCACGGGGGCGGCCGGGGCGGGGATCTCGACCTCCAGCCAGGAACCGGCGGTGACCCGGTCCGACTTGCCGGCCACGGCGCCGTCGAGCGTGACCTTGCCGTCGGCGGCCAGCTCGGCGGCCTTGGTCCGGGAGAAGCCGAACATCCGGGCCAGGGCGGCGTCGAGGCGCTCGCCCTCCAGGCCGTCGGGTACGGGGAGGCTTCGGTTCTGCGCTGCGGTACTCACCCGTACGAGTATGCCGGAAACGCGACCCGCCCCCGCCCGCCGGTGGCCCGGCCCACTTCTCGGCCTACTTCTCGGCCCGCTCCGTCTTCTCGGCCTTCTCGGCCGGCTGGTGGACGGTCCCGTCCGGGTTGCTGCCCCGGAAGGAGAGCAGGACCACCAGGATCCCGCCGCAGACGATCGCCGAGTCCGCGAGGTTGAAGACCGCGAAGTGCTGGACGGAGATGAAGTCCACCACGTGCCCGCGGAACACGCCGGGCGCGCGGAACAGCCGGTCGGTGAGGTTGCCGAGCGCCCCGCCGAGCAGCAGCCCGAGCGCGATCGCCCAGGGCAGGCTGTACAGCCGGCGGGCGATCCGCCAGATCACCACGATGACGGCGGAGGCGATCATCGTGAAGACGACGGTCAGCGCCTGCCCCATCCCGAAGGCCGCACCCGAGTTGCGGATCACCTGGAAGGTGGCGACGTCCCCGATCACCTTGATCGCCGCGTGGTTCTCCAGCCGGGCGACGACCAGCAGCTTGCTGCCGAGGTCGATCAGGAAGGCGAGTACGGCGACGACCAGCAGCACGCCGACCCGGCGCGGCCCCTTGGGCTTCTCGGCCGTGGCGGCGTCCGCGGACGCCCCGGTCGGCTCGGTCACGGGCACCTCCACGGCATCGGCGGGGGACGGGACGGCGTCGTCCCGGGTCTGGGGGGAACCTTGCGTACTGATGATCCGCTCCGCTGCCGGTGGAGCTCCCCCGGTCCGCTGGAGGGGGAGGGTGGTGGGCCCGTGCCGGCCTGCCCGCGTTCACGAACGCGTCAGGCGACGTTATTCAGGCGACGTTACGGGGTCGAGCGTACGGCAAGCCCGACCCCCCGCGTCGCTCCGGTCGCCCGGTTCAGCGGCGTTCCTGCTTGGCCTTGCACTGCACGCAGAGCGTCGCCCTGGGGAAGGCCTGCATCCGGGCCTTGCCGATGGCCTGGCCGCAGGACTCGCAGGTGCCGAAGCCGACGCCCTCCAGCCGCTCCAGCGCGCGCTCGGTCTGGGCCAGGCTGTCCCGCGCGTTGTTGGCGAGCGCCAGCTCGCTCTCCCGCGAGATGTTCTTCGTACCGGCGTCCACCTGGTCGTCGCCGGCCCCGTCGTTGGAGTCGCGCATCAGGCCGGAGATGGCCGTCTCGGCGGCGTCGATCTCGTTCCGGAGCCGGTCCAGCTCGCTGATCAGCTCGTCGTGCAGCTCGTGGACCTCCTCGGTGGTCCACGGGTCCTCGCCGGGCCGGACCGGCAGCGTGGCCGGGTCCACCGACTCGGCGCCGCGCGACGCGGTGACGGTGTCGGTGCTGCTCTTCGGTGCGGTAGTGGTCACGGTCCCCTCCCCTGGGTCGACCGCCACGGCCTTGCGTGCCCGCTTGGTGGCGGTACCCGCGCCGGTTCCCTTCTCAGCCATGGCTTCGACCCCATCTACGAACGAATCGAGCCGCCGGTTCCCGGCGGCTCCCAGTGCCGGAACGATAATCCCGATCAAAACCGGTCACAACATGACATACCGGCGCCTCATAACGTTCCCACCCAGGCAGCCGCCCCAATCGTCACGCCCCGTGTGCTCAGAGATTTGTGCCCAGATCGACTCCGGCTAACCTCCGTCGCCGCACGCCCTCGCAGTGCTCCGGGAGTGCCCCGGAAGTGCTCCCCGAGCGCCCCGGGGAGCGCTCCCACCCGCCCGCCGGAAACGGTTTGGACAAACCGACTCACCCGGCCGATACACTGGCCGTGCAAGGCGCAGATGGGACGAGTACCGACGTACGCAGCCACCAGCGACCCGGGGACGGTGTGAGCCCGGGGGTGTGCACGGCGGGAAGATCACCCCGGAGCCGCCGGAAGAACGGCCGCCGCGATCACCGCGGTGGCCCACTAGACCCGGCAGCAAGCCCAAACAAGAGGGCCGCGAACGCAGTACCGCGGCCAAGGAGGGTGGTACCGCGGGGCGGCAGGTCCGTCTCGTCCCTCCGGAGGATCCAGTCCCAGCATCCGCCGGAGGTAGACGCCCGCGATGAGCTCCTACAACCCCGTTCCCGCGCAGGTGGATCTGCCTGCCCTGGAGCACCAGATCCTGTCCTTCTGGCAGGACAACAAGATCTTCCAGCGCAGCCTGGAGCAGTCCGAGGGCCGCCCCGAGTGGGTGTTCTACGAGGGCCCGCCCACCGCCAACGGCATGCCCGGCGCCCACCACATCGAGGCCCGCGTCTTCAAGGACGTCTTCCCGCGCTACCGGACCATGAAGGGCTACCACGTCGCCCGCAAGGCCGGCTGGGACTGCCACGGCCTGCCGGTCGAGCTCGCCGTCGAGAAGGAGCTGGGCTTCTCCGGCAAGCAGGACATCGAGGCGTACGGCATCGCCGAGTTCAACGCCAGGTGCCGCGAGTCGGTGACCCGCCACACCGACGCCTTCACCGAGCTGACCACCCGCATGGGGTACTGGGTCGACCTCGACGAGGCCTACCGGACGATGGACCCGTCGTACGTCCAGTCCGTCTGGTGGTCGCTCAAGCAGATCTTCGAGAAGGGCCTGCTGGTCCAGGACCACCGGGTCGCCCCCTGGTGCCCGCGCTGCGGCACCGGCCTCTCGGACCACGAGCTGGCCCAGGGCTACGAGACCGTGGTCGACCCCTCGGTCTTCGTCCGCTTCCCGCTGACCAGCGGCCCGCTGGCCGGCCAGGCCGCCCTGCTGGTCTGGACCACCACCCCGTGGACCCTGGTCTCCAACACCGCCGCCGCCGTCCACCCGGAGGTCACCTACGTGGTGGCCACCGACGGCACCGAGAAGCTCGTCGTCGCCGAGCCGCTGGTCGCCAAGGCGCTCGGCGAGGGCTGGGAGACCACCGGCGAGTCCTTCACCGGCGCGGAGATGGAGCGCTGGAACTACAGCCGCCCCTTCGACCTGGTCGAGATCGAGAACGCCCACTACGTCCTCACCGCCGACTACGTCACCACCGAGGACGGCACCGGCATCGTCCACCAGTCCCCCGCCTTCGGCGCGGACGACCTCGCGACCTGCCGCCGCTACGGCCTGCCGGTGGTCAACCCGGTGCTCGGCGACGGCACCTTCGCCCCCGAGGTCCCGCTGGTCGGCGGCCAGTTCTTCAAGAAGGCCGACGAGGCCCTGGTCGCGGACCTCAAGGAGCGCGGCCTGCTCTTCCGCCACCTGCCGTACGAGCACAGCTACCCGCACTGCTGGCGCTGCCACACCGCGCTGCTCTACTACGCGCAGCCGTCCTGGTACATCCGGACCACCGCCGTCAAGGACGCGATGATCCGCGAGAACGAGGCCACCAACTGGTTCCCGGAGACGGTCAAGCACGGCCGCTTCGGCGACTGGCTGAACAACAACATCGACTGGGCGCTCAGCCGCAACCGCTACTGGGGCACCCCGCTGCCGATCTGGCGCTGCGAGGAGGGCCACCTCACCTGCGTCGGCTCGCTGGCCGAGCTGTCCGAGCTCACCGGCACCGACCAGAGCGGCCTCGACCCGCACCGCCCGTACATCGACGCGGTGACCTTCGCCTGCCGCGACTGCGGCGGCACCGCCACCCGCGTGCCCGAGGTCATCGACGCCTGGTACGACTCGGGCTCGATGCCCTTCGCCCAGTACGGCTACCCGTACCAGAACAAGGATCTGTTCGAGAAGCGCTACCCGGCGCAGTTCATCTCCGAGGCGATCGACCAGACCCGCGGCTGGTTCTACACCCTGATGGCCGTCGGCACCCTGGTGTTCGACAAGAGCAGCTACGAGAACGTCGTCTGCCTGGGCCACATCCTGGCCGAGGACGGCCGCAAGATGTCCAAGCACCTGGGCAACATCCTCCAGCCGATCCCGCTGATGGACCAGCACGGCGCCGACGCCGTCCGCTGGTTCATGGCGGCCGGCGGCTCGCCCTGGTCGGCCCGCCGGGTCGGCCACGGCACCATCCAGGAGGTGGTCCGCAAGACCCTCCTCACCTACTGGAACACCGTCGCCTTCCAGGCCCTGTACGCCCGCACCGCGAACTGGGCGCCCTCGGCGAACGACCCGGCCCCGGCCGACCGTCCGCAGCTGGACCGCTGGGTGCTCTCCGAGCTGAACACCCTGGTCCGCGAGGTCGACGCGGCCTTCGAGGCGTACGACACCCAGCGTGCCGGCAAGCTGCTCTCCGGCTTCGTCGACGACCTGTCCAACTGGTACGTCCGCCGCGGCCGCCGCCGCTTCTGGCAGGGCGACGCCGCCGCGCTCGCCACCCTGCACGAGGCCCTGGAGACGGTCACCCGCCTGATGGCCCCGCTCACCCCGTTCATCACCGAGCGGGTCTGGCAGGACCTGGTCGCCCCGGTCGCCCCGGACGCCCCGGCCTCGGTGCACCTGGCGAGCTGGCCGACCGCCGACGAGTCGCTGATCGACACCGAGCTCTCCCGGCACATGGCGCTGGTCCGCCGCCTGGTCGAGCTGGGCCGGGCCACCCGCGCCGAGTCCGGCGTGAAGACCCGTCAGCCGCTCTCCCGCGCGCTGGTCGCCGCCCAGGGCTGGGAGGAGCTGCCCGCCGACCTGCGCGCGCAGATCGCCGAGGAGCTCAACGTCTCCACCCTGGAGTCGCTGGCCGAGGTCGGCGGTTCCCTGGTCGACACCAGTGCCAAGGCCAACTTCCGCGCGCTGGGCAAGCGCTTCGGCAAGGGCGTCCAGGACGTCGCCAAGGCGGTCGCCGCCACCGACGCCGCCCGCCTGGCCGCCGAACTGCGCGCCAACGGCGAGACCTCGGTCGAGCTGGACGGCGAGACGGTCACCCTCTCCCCGGACGAGGTGATCATCACCGAGACCCCGCGCGAGGGCTGGGCCGTCGCCAACGAGTCCGGCGCCACGGTCGCGCTCGACCTGGCCATCACCCCGGAGCTCAAGCGCCTCGGCATCGCCCGCGACGCCATCCGCCAGATCCAGGAGGCCCGCAAGAACTCCGGCCTGGACGTCGCCGACCGGATCGTCCTGCGCTGGCGCGCCACCTCGGAGGAGACCGCCGAGGCCGTCGCCGAGCACGGCCCCCTCGTCGCCGAGGAGGTCCTGGCCACGGACTTCGCCGCCGGTGCGGCCGACTGGGAGTCCGAGACCTTCACCGACGAGTCCCTCGGCCTGGCCTTCCAGCTCCGCAAGGCCTGACGCCCCACCACGGAGCCGCCGTCACCCCCCGGGGGTGACGGCGGCTTCGCCGTACCCACCCACGCCACACGCTCCCCCCAACTCCCGCACGCCCCCTCCGAGTTCCCCACGCCCGCGCCCCGTACCAACGAGCGCGCCCCCACCTCCTCGCGCACGCCCCCACGCACGCCAAAGGGCGCCCCCTTTCCGACCCATGGGTCGGAAAGGGGGCGCCCTCAGAAGGCCCTGCTACAACCTCAGTTGTCGCCGTCCTCGTCGATAAGGAAGCCCCGCATCGGCGCCGGAGCCTGCTGCATCGGCTGCGGCGGCTGCGGGCGGACGGCCGCCATCGGCTGGGTCATCCCGGCCGGCTGCATCTGCGGAGCACCGCTGTTGCCACCGGTCGACTGACCGCCGAAGCTCGGCGCGGAGGAGCCGCCACCGAAGGAGCTGTTCCCACCGAAGGACGGCGAGTTGCCCCCGAAGGACGGCTGGTTGCCACCGAAGCTCGGCGCGCCACTGCTCATCGCACCGGCACCGGCCGGAGCCATCGACGAGGCCGCCGGCGGCAGCGACGCGGTGGCGGGGATCCGCGGCGGAGCGAGCGAGTCGTCGGCCTGCGACTCCAGCTGGCGCAGCTGGGTCTCCAGGTACGACTTCAGACGCGTGCGGTACTCACGCTCGAACGCCCGCAGGTCCTCGACCTTGCGCTCCAGCGTGGCCCGCGCCGACTCCAGCGAACCCATCGCGACGCGGTGCTTCTCCTGCGCGTCCCGCTCCAGCGCGTCGGCCTTGGCACGGGCGTCGCGCTCCAGGCCCTCGGCCCGGCTGCGCGCCTCGCCGACGATCTTGTTGGCCTCGGAACGGGCCTCCGAGATCGCCTGGTCGGCGGTCTGCTGAGCGAGCGCCAGCACGCGGGCGGCGCTGTCGCCACCGGGACCCTGCTGCTGCATCGGGGCGCCCATCGGGCCGCCCATCTGCTGCGGGCCGCCCATGGGGCCACCCATCGGCTGCATCTGCTGCTGGCCCATGCCCTGGCCCATCGGGTTGCCCATCTGCTGCGGGCCACCGGGGCCGCCCATGGGCTGGAGCATCTGACCGCCCATCGGCTGGACCAGCTGCTGCTGGCCGCCCATGGTCTGGTTCATCTGCTGCTGCGGGCCGCCGGCAGCGGGAAGCTGCGGGGCGGAACCGGCGGGCAGGCCGAGGGGCTGGTTGCCCATCTGCTGCTGGGGGCCGCCGGGGCCCATCTGCTGGGGACCACCCGGACCCATCTGCTGCGGACCACCGGGGCCCATCTGCTGGGGGCCGCCCGGACCCTGCTGGCCGGGGACCGGCGGGCCGGATATGGCGGCGGGCACCGGAGCGCCGCCCTGTCGGGGGGCGTCCTGCTGCGGCTCCTTGCGCAGGTTGGCCTGGTTCTGCGCGGCGGCACGAGTCGCGGCGGCCAGCTTGGCGCGCAGGTCCTCGTTCTCCCGGAGGAGGCGGGTCAGCTCCGCCTCGACCTCGTCGAGGAAGGCATCGACCTCGTCCTCGTCATAGCCTTCACGCAGGCGGACGGTCGTGAACTGCTTGTTCCGAACGTCCTCGGGGGTCAATGGCATCTCTTCACCTCAACGTGATCGTCGGCACACCGGCATCCTGTCGCATCGCTCACCTACGACTAGGGGTGCACAAGCGAGATCAGGACATACACAATGATCATCAGTACGAAGAAGGACAGGTCGAGCGCCACGCCCCCGAAACGCAACGGCGGAATGAGCCGCCGAAGAAGCTTGAGCGGCGGATCCGTGACAGTGTACGTGGCCTCCAGGACCAGGACCATGGCCTTGCCGGGCCGCCACGAACGCGCGAACTGGAAGACCCAGTCCATGACCAGTCGCACGAGCAGGAACACCAGGAAGACGGTCAGGGCGTAGTAGAGCACCGCCCACACGATGTCCATCGCGTTTCCCTCTCCCCGGTCCCGATCCCTCGGGCCTGCCGCTCGTCACCTGTCGCTAACCCACTGTTGATCAGATCCACACGTAAAGTCGTGGCCGGGTCAGCTCTGGTTGAAGAACCCACCCTCGGCGATCCGAGCCTTGTCCTCCGCCGTGACATCGACGTTAGCAGGCGACAGCAGGAACACCTTCTGTGTCACGCGCTCGATACTGCCGTGCAGACCGAAGACGAGTCCAGCGGCGAAGTCTACGAGTCGCTTCGCGTCGGTGTCGTCCATCTCGGTCAGATTCATGATCACGGGGGTCCCGCCGCGGAACTGTTCCCCGATGGTACGGGCCTCGTTGTAGGTTCGGGGGTGCAGCGTGGTGATGCGGTAGGGCTCTCGTTCGTTCACGACCTTGGGCATGATCACCGGTGCGCTCTTCTCCAGGTTGTGGCGGCGTTCGGGTGTGATGGACGACACGGGGGCCATCCTCGGGGTCTCCTGCCGGATCGGCACCGCCGCGGGCACCGGCTGCGGGGTGATCGAGGAGACCGGAGCGGGCGCGGCGGCCGCGGGGGCCGGAGCCGGCCGGGGGATGTCCTCGGTCCGCTGGCCCGTCCGGATCGGTTCGGGATCCGCGTCGTAGTCGTCGTCGGGGTCGTACCCCTGGCCGTCGTACGTCTCGTCCTCCACGAGGCCGAGGTAGACCGCCATCTTGCGCATTGCGCCGGCCATGCTCCTGTCTCCTCCGCTCATAGCCGCCTCGCTGACGCTCGGCGGCAGCTTCGCGACGCGCGCACCTTCTGACGGTCGCCCGCTTCGCTCGCTCCGTGCGGACCGGTGCTCCGTCCCGGCAGCCCGGGCTCGTGACGGCCCCGCCTGCGGATTCCGCGGTCCCTCCACGACGGCGTGTCAGCCCGACGGCCGGTCAGATGCGTGGAGCGGGGGCCGCGGAGCTGCGATCCACGGTTCGCTAGCACTCCGAAGAGCTGCTAGATTCTGTCCTATTTTGTCCTGCTGTCTGATCTACTTACCCGGTGACGTTACCTGAGGGGTGACCTCACTCCGAGTACCGCCGTTCCGACGCGCACATGTGTCGCCCCGGCCGCGATCGCCTGCTCAAGGTCGCCGCTCATCCCTGCGGAGACCATGGTGGCAGCCGGATGGTCCGCCCGTACGGCGGTTGCGATTTCCGCCAGTCGCTCGAAGGCGCGGGCCGGATCTCCGGCCAGCGGGCCGGCCAGCGGAGCGACGGTCATCACACCGTCCAGTCGCAGCCCGGGCGTGTCGGCGATGGCATCGGCCAGTCGCGCGACGTCCTCCGGCGCGACCCCGGCCCGGTGCCCGCCCTCCCCGTGCGCCTTGTCCAGCGCCACCTGCACCAGGCAACCCAGCTCCGGGCGCTCCGACTTGAGCACCGCCGCGGAGAGCGACTCGACCAGCCGGAGCCGGTCCACCGAGTGCACGTGGTTCGCGTACCGGACGACCGAGCGGACCTTGTTGGTCTGCAGCTGGCCGACGAAGTGCCAGTCAAGAGGAAGGTTTCTGCACTGCTCCGCCTTGGGAGCGGCGTCCTGGTCGCGGTTCTCGGCGACGTCCGTCACACCGAGTCCGGCCAGCAGCGCGGTGTCCTCGGCGGGGTAGGTCTTGGTGACGACGACCAGGGTGACCTCGTCCCGGGCGCGCCCGGCGGCCGCGCACGCGTCCGCGATCCGGCGCTCGACCACCTCGAGGTTGGTGCCGAGTTCCTCGTACCGGGCCCGCTGGCCCTCCGTCAGCGCCGCCACGAACTCGGTGCTTCCCGGGAACGGTCCGTAGATGTCGTTCGTCATCAGTGATCAGAGCCCAACCAGACGTAGCTCGCGAGCCGGCCGGTGCGCTGCTCACGGCGATAGGAGTAGTGATCGGCGGATTCGAGGGTGCAGACCGGTGACCGCACCAGCTCGTTGACCCCCGCCGCGGCCAGCTGGGCCGCGACTCCCTCCGGAACGTCCAGGGCCGGAGTCCCCCAGGAGGTCTCGGCGAAGGCCTCCGGCACCACCGCGGCGACCTCGTCGCGCAGCCCGGCCGGCACCTCGTAGCAGCGGCCGCAGACCGCGGGTCCGGTGGCGGCGGTGATCCGCGAGGGCTCCGCGCCCAGTTCGACCATCGCCCGGACGGCCGCGGGCACCACCCCGGCCGCAAGCCCGGGCCGGCCCGCGTGGGCCGCGCCCACCACGCCCGCCACCGGATCGGCCAGCAGCACCGGGGTGCAGTCGGCGGTCAGCACCGCCAGCGCGAGCGGCCGGTCGGAGACCACCGCGTCCACCGTCGGGGCCTGCCCGAGCTGCTGGCGCTCGGTCACCACGGCGACCTCGGCGCCGTGCACCTGGTTCATCCACACCACGTCGGCCGGGTCGAGCCCCAGCCGCCGGGCGGCCAGCGCCCGGTTCTCCCGCACGGCCCGCGGGTCGTCCCCCACGGCGCCCCCGAGGTTGAGCTCCCCGTACGGCGAAGTGCTCACCCCGCCCCACCGGGAGGTGAAGGCGAAGTGAGCACCCGCGCGGATCGCGTGATCGATCACTTAAGGAAGTCCGGGACGTCGAGCTCCTCGGCCGGGCTCTCCACGAACGGCTGCCGGGCCGGCTGCACCTGCGGCGGCACCGGGGCGGCGGCGGTCGCGGTGGCCTGGGTCTCGGCGGTCCGGCTCGACCCGGAGGTCGAGGACTCGCCCTCCGAACGGGACGTCACCGAGCCGATGCTCCCGTACGGGCGGCCGGCCGGGCGCTCCGGGGCGGCCGGCGGGGTGGCCGGGCGCTCCGGGGCGGTGGACTTGACCACCGGGTCGCGGACGATCGCCGGCGGCTGCCCGCCGTCGAAGCCGGCCGCGATGACGGTGACCCGGACCTCGTCGCCGAGCGCGTCGTCGATGACCGCACCGAAGATGATGTTCGCCTCGGGGTGGGCCGCCTCGCTGACCAGCTGGGCCGACTCGTTGATCTCGAACAGACCGAGGTCGGAGCCGCCCGAGATGGACAGCAGCACGCCGCGGGCGCCGTCGATCGAGGCCTCCAGCAGCGGCGAGGAGATCGCCATCACGGCGGCAGCCTTGGCGCGGTCCTCACCGCGGGCCGAGCCGATGCCCATGAGCGCCGAACCGGCGTCCGACATGACGGACTTGACGTCGGCGAAGTCGAGGTTGATCAGACCCGGGGTGGTGATCAGGTCGGTGATGCCCTGGACACCGGAGAGCAGGACCTGGTCGGCCGAGCGGAAAGCGTCGAGCACGCTGACCTGGCGGTCCGAAATGGACAGCAACCGGTCGTTGGGGATCACGATGAGGGTGTCGACCTCTTCGCGCAGGGCGGCGATGCCGTCCTCGGCCTGGTTGGCCCGGCGGCGGCCCTCGAAGGTGAACGGGCGGGTGACCACGCCGATGGTCAGGGCGCCCAGCGAGCGAGCGATGTTGGCGACGACGGGAGCGCCGCCCGTACCCGTGCCACCGCCCTCACCGGCGGTCACGAAGACCATGTCGGCCCCCTTGAGGACCTCCTCGATCTCCTCGCGGTGGTCCTCGGCGGCCTTGCGGCCGACCTCGGGGTTGGCGCCGGCGCCGAGGCCCCGGGTGAGTTCACGGCCCACATCGAGCTTGACGTCGGCGTCGCTCATCAGGAGGGCCTGCGCATCGGTGTTGATCGCGATGAACTCGACGCCCTTGAGACCGACCTCGATCATCCGGTTGATGGCGTTGACACCACCGCCGCCGATTCCGACGACCTTGATGACTGCGAGGTAGTTCTGCGGTGCTGCCACGTCGAAGGCCTCTCGCCTCGAATTTCCGGGTCGGCCCGACCCGGGGCGGGGCCGTACCGACGGATGTCGATGGGTAGGGAGCCTGGTTTCTGACTGAATGTCCGAAATGCCGACCGCCGACCCCAACCCTAAACTTGACCTTTAGGGTTAGTTCTGTGCCTCCGTCACATCACCAGGAAACACAGTCTGGTGACACAGGACACTAGGTGGCTCCAGGCACGTGTTTCAACGAACACGCCGAGCTTCCCTTTTTCTTTTGAGCCTATGTGATCATCGGCCGGCTTAGGAAACCGGGGGTGACCACCAAGAGTCGGGCCGACACTTCGAGGCGTCAACCCCACCCTCAGGCAGAGAACCTACCGGATCATCCCGACACCGCCGGCGCCTCCGGCGCCGTCACGTCGAAGTTCGTGCCCTTCTGTTTCATCAGGGCGACCAGGACCCGGGCCTTGCGGTCGATCTGCTCCGGACTCCCCCAGCGCACCGTCGCACCCCCGCTGAGCTGCAACTCGATGTCGTCGTACGAGTGCACCAGCACCGATCCCGCCCGCTTGGCGACCTCCGGCGGCAGCCCGGCGGCCACCGCCACCGCGCCCTGCACCAACTGCGAACGGGAGATCACCCCGTCCGCGTCGTTCGCCTGCTGACTGAGCCGCAGCTCGACCACGGGAAGGCCCTCCGGCGGGGCCGGTTCGGTGGCGAAGCTCACGCCCCCGGCATCCACCTGGGTGAACTGGCCGTCATCCCCCTTGACCGCGGCCACCGCCTTGCGTTCGACGACCTTCACCCGCAGGGTGTGCGGCCAGCCCCGCCACACCTCGGCGCCGGCCACCCGGGGGATCGCCTCCACCCGGTGGCGGACGTCGTCCAGGTCCACGCGCGCCAGCGGGCCGTCGCCGAGCCCGCCGATCGTCGCGCGGACCTGGTCCGCCGTCAGCTTGCCGTCGCTCGTCCCCTGGACGGCGACGTCGCGCACGTCCAGGACCGAGGAGAAGAACACCAGCCAGGCCAGCACGCCGGACACCGCGGCGCCGAGCGCGCCCAGCACCACGATGCCCCGCCGGGAGAGCCGGAGGCGGGGAGCGGACTCCTCCTCCTCCAGCTCCTCCTCCAACGGGTCGGCGAGCCGGCCGTCAGCCACGGCGGCGGCCGCCGCGGTGGGCCTGGATCGCCTCGTAGACCATGCCGACCAACAGGTCGTCGGCGTCCCGGCGACCGAACTCGGCGGCCGCCCGGCTCATGTCCCACAGCCGCTGCGGGTCGGTGAGCACCGGCAGCACGTTCTGCAGCACCCAGTCCGGGGTCAGCTCGGCGTCGTCCACCAGCAGACCGCCGCCGGCCTTGACCATCGGCTGGGCGTTCAGCCGCTGCTCGCCGTTGCCGATCGGCAGCGGGACGAAGGCGGCGGGCAGGCCGACGGCCGCCAGCTCGGCCACCGTCATGGCGCCGGCCCGGCAGAGCATCATGTCGGCGGCCGCGTAGGCGAGGTCCATCCGGTCCAGGTACGGAACCGGACGGTACGGCGGCATCCCGGGGACGTCCGCCACCTGCGGCAGCTCGTTCTTCGGGCCGACCGCGTGCAGGATCTGCACGCCGTACTGCTGGAGCCGCGGGGCGATCGCGGTGATCGTCTCGTTGAGCCGGCGCGCGCCCTGGGAGCCGCCGGAGACCAGCAGCGTGGGCAGCCGCTGGTCGAGGCCGAAGTACTGGCGGGCCTCGGGGCGGGCGGCGCCGCGGTCCAGGGTGGCGATGGTCCGGCGCAGCGGGATGCCGATGTACCGGGAGTCGCGCAGCTTGCTGTCCGGCGTGGAGACCGCCACGAAGTCGCTGTAGCGGGCGCCGATCTTGTTGGCCAGGCCCGGGCGGGCGTTCGCCTCGTGCACCACGATCGGCACGCCGGCCCGCTTGGCGGCCAGGTAGGCGGGCATCGCGACGTAGCCGCCGAAGCCGACCACGGCGTCCGCGTTGACCCGCTCGATGATCTCCTGGGCGGCCCGGACGGTGCCGCGCAGCCGGCCGGGGACGGTGATCAGCTCCGGGGTGGGCTTGCGGGGCAGCGGGACGGCCGGGATGAGCTCCAGCTGGTAGCCGCGCTCGGGTACCAGCCGGGTCTCCAGTCCGCGCTCGGTGCCCAGGGCGGTGATCCCGACGGACGGGTCGTGCCTGCGGAGGGCATCCGCGAGGGCCATGGCCGGCTCGATGTGACCGGCGGTCCCCCCGCCGGCGAGTACGACATGCACCGAAATTCACCGCTCCCTGCGTGCCGGCCCCGGGGCCGGGCGCGCTGTGGTTCGTCGTCGTGGCAGCACCCGGGCCAGTTGTCTCCTGATCCGGGAGTTCTTGGTCCGGGCGGCCAGGGCCGCCTTCGCGCCGGAGGAACTGCGCGCCAGGCACAGCAGCACTCCGATCGCGGACATGGCCGACAGCATGGCGGAACCGCCGTAGGAGAACAGCGGGAGCGGGACGCCCGCGATGGGCAGCAGTCCCAGTGCCGACCCCAGGTTGATCATGGCCTGCGCCATGATCCAGGTGGTGGCAGCTCCCGCGGCGTACCTGACGAAGGGGTCCTTCGTGCCGATGGCCACACGGATACCCGCGTAGCCTAGTGCCGCGAAGAGGCCGAGGACCGACAGCGTCCCCACCAGACCGAGTTCCTCGCCGGTCGCGGCGAAGATGAAGTCGGTGTGCGCCTCGGGCAGCTGGCCCCATTTCTCCACGCCGGCGCCGAGGCCGGTGCCGAAGCCGCCGCCGTTGGCGAACGCGAAGGCGCCGTGCAGGGCCTGGAAGCACGCGCCCTCCGGGTCGATCTTGGTGACGCCGATGCAGCTCAGCCGCTCCGCCCGGTGCGGCACGGTGACCACCAGGGCGGTGCAGACCACCACCGCCACCCCGAGGGTGGCCACGAACAGCCGCAGCGGCGCGCCGACCATCCAGAGCAGTGCGAACACCATGGCCACCAGGATCATCGAGGTGCCCATGTCGCCGCCGAACATGATCAGCGCGAGCAGCAGCAGGGCTCCCGGCACCAGCGGCACCAGCAGGTGCTTCCAGGAGGTGAGGGTCCCGGCCTTCTGCTTGCGGGCGAGCAGGTCGGCGCCCCAGAGCACCAGCGCGAGCTTGGCGAACTCCGAGGGCTGGAACTGGAAGAAGCCGAAGTCCAGCCAGTTCTGGTTGCCGTTGATCCGCACCCCGATGCCGGGGATGGCGACGAGGGTGAGGGCGCCGATCACCCCGATCATCACCGGGTAGACGATCACCCGCAGCACCGCCAACGGGACGGAGGCGAAGCCGATCAGCAGGACCAGGCCGAGGATGGCCGCGATCAGCTGCTTGAGGAAGTAGTACTGCGCCGTGTGGTGCTGGTTCAGGGCGAGGATCTGCGAGGCCGAGAAGACCATCATCAGACCGAGCACGACCAGCAGCAGGGTGCTGCCGACGATCAGCAGGTACGGGGTGAGCGGCCGGTCCAGCCAGTACCGCACCCGGGCCCGGAGGGCCTGGACGCGGGCCAGTGGACCGGCCGACTTGTACTTGGTCGTGGTGGCGGAGATCACTCTCATCGGCTCGGCGGCGTCCCGCTTCACGACGCCGGAATCCGCTCTGCCCTGCCCCGCCACCGCTCCCCGCTCACTCTCTTCCGTCCGACGCTCCGCGCCGGCCCGCCTACTCGCCCGCCAGCTCCCGGACGGCCGCCGCGAAGAGGTCGCCGCGCTCGCCGTAGTTGGTGAACATGTCCATCGAGGCGCAGGCCGGTGCCAGCAGCACCGTGTCACCCGATCGGGCGAGCGACGCGGCCGTTCGAACGACCTCGGCCATCGCCACCGCGCCAGTCTGGCCCTCGGCCGCCTCGATCACCGGCACATCCGGAGCGTGTCGTTCCAGTGCCTCGCGGATCACCGCCCGGTCCTGGCCGATCAGCACCACCGCGCGCAGCCGCTCGGCCGCGCCCTGCACCAGGTCGTCGAAGGTCGCGCCCTTGGCCAGGCCCCCGGCGATCCAGACGATCGGCCGGTAGGCGGCCAGCGAGGCGGCCGCCGCGTGGGTGTTGGTGGCCTTGGAGTCGTCGATGTACGTGACCTCGCGGACCGTACCGACCTCGGCGATCCGGTGGGCGTCCGGGCGGAAGGCGCGCAGGCCCTCCCGGACGGCCTTCGGCTCGACGCCGTACGCCCGGGCCAGCGCCGCCGCGGCGAGCGCGTTGGCGATGTTGTGGGGCGCCGGCGGGTGCACGTCGGCGACGGCTCCCAGCTCGGCCGCGTTCTTGGCCCGGTCCTCGACGAAGGCGCGGTCCACCAGCAACCCGTCCACCACGCCGAAGTTCGACGGGCCGGGCGCGCCGAGGCCGAAGCCGATCGCCCGGCAGCCCTCCTCGACGTCGGCCTCGCGGACCAGCGCCTCGGTGGCCGGGTCGGCCAGGTTGTACACGCAGGCGACCACGTTGCCCTCGTAGATCCGGCCCTTGTCGGCGGCGTACGCCTCCATCGAGCCGTGCCAGTCGAGGTGGTCGGGCGCCAGGTTGAGCACCGCCGCCGAGTACGGGCGCAGCGAGGGCGCCCAGTGCAGCTGGTAGCTGGAGAGCTCGACCGCGAGCACGTCGTAGGGCTCCTCGGCGAGCACCGCGTCCAGCACCGAGACCCCGACGTTGCCGACCGCGGCGGTGCGCTTGCCGGCGGCGGTGAGGATCGAGGCGAGCATCTGGACGGTGGTGGTCTTGCCGTTGGTGCCGGTGACGGCCAGCCAGGGGGCGGGCTCGCCGGTGCCGGGCAGCGGCTTGCGCAGCCGCCAGGCCAGCTCGACGTCGCCCCAGACCGGCACCCCGGCCGCCTCGGCGGCGGCGAACAGCGGGCTGTCCGGCGCCCAGCCGGGCGAGGTGACGATCAGCTCGGTGCCCTCGGGCAGGCTCGCGCCGTCGCCGAGCCGCACGGTGACACCCAGCGCCTCCAGCTCGGCGGCCCGGGCGGCCAGGCCGGGCCCGCTGCCGCCGTCCACCACGGTGACCCGGGAGCCGAGGCCGTGCAGGACGCGCGCGGCGCTGATGCCCGAGACGCCGAGCCCGGCCACGACGACCGGCAGGCCCTGGAAGTCGGGGTTGGTCATCCGGTCACCCATCCCGCGTAGAACAGGCCGAGGCCGACCGCGACGCACAGGCCCTGGATGATCCAGAACCGGACGACGATCAGGACCTCGGTCCAGCCCTTGAGTTCGAAGTGGTGCTGCAGTGGCGCCATCTTGAAGACGCGCTTGCCGGTCATCCGGAAGGAGCCGACCTGGATGATCACCGAGAGGGTGATGATCACGTAGAGGCCGCCGAGCAGGGCGAGCAGCAGCTCGGTGCGGGAGCAGATCGCCAGACCGGCCAGGGCGCCGCCGAGGGCGAGCGAGCCGGTGTCCCCCATGAAGATCTTGGCGGGCGAGGTGTTCCACCACAGGAAGCCGAAGCAGGAGCCCATCAGGGCGGAGGCCACGACGGCGAGGTCCAGCGGGTCGCGGATGTCGTAGCAGTTGGCGGTCGCGGTGATGGCGTAGGCGCAGCTCTGGGTGTGCTCCCAGATGCCGATGAAGGTGTAGGCGCCGAAGACCATCACCGAGGCACCGGTGGCGAGGCCGTCCAGACCGTCCGTCAGGTTCACGCCGTTCGACATCGCGGCGATCATGAAGTACGCGAAGATGACGAACAGGACGGGGCCGATCGCCCACTTGAAGTCCCGGACGAAGGACAGGCTCTGGGACGCCGGGTTGAGCCCGCGGTCGTCCGGGAACTGCATCGCCAGGACGGCGAACCCGAGGCCGACGATCGACTGGCCGGCCAGCTTCGCCTTGGCCCGCAGGCCCAGCGAGCGGCGCTTGACCACCTTGATGTAGTCGTCCAGGAAGCCGACCAGGCCGAGGCCCGCGGTCAGGAAGAGCACCAGCAGCCCGGAGGCGGTCGGGCTCTCGCCCGTTATCGCCTTCGTGGCGAAGTACGCGATCAGGGTCGCCAGGATGAAGGCGATGCCGCCCATGGTGGGCGTGCCCTTCTTGCTGTGGTGCGCCTTCGGGCCGTCGTCACGGATGTACTGGCCGTAGCCGTGCTTCGCGAGCAGCTTGATCAGGGCGGGGGTGCCGAGCAGCGACAGGATGAGACCGATCATCCCGGAGAAAAGGATCTGCTTCATTATTCGGCCACACCGTCCGCCAGGAGGGCCTCGGCCACCTTCTCCAGCCCCACCGAACGGGAAGCCTTCACCAGGACCACATCCCCCGGCCGAAGCTGACTGCGCAGCAGCTCGACCGCCGCGTCCGCGTCGGACACCAGCACCGACTCCTCACCCCACGAACCTTCGTTCCTCGCGCCGAGTTCCATGCAGGCCGCCTCGCGTCCGCCGACCGCCACCAGCTTGGTGACGTCCAGCCGGACGGCGAGCCGCCCGATGGCGTCGTGCTCGGCCAGGCTCTCCTCGCCGAGCTCCCGCATCTCGCCGAGCACCGCCCAGGTGCGGCGGCGCTCCGGGCCCCGGCCCCCCATCGAGACGAGCGCCCGCAGCGCGGCCCGCATCGAGTCGGGGTTCGCGTTGTAGGCGTCGTTCACGATGGTGACACCATCGGCCCGGTCGACGACCTCCATGCGCCAGCGGGACAGCGCACCCGCTTCGCCCAGGGCTGCCGCGGTGTCGTCGACGGACATCCCGAGCTCCACCGCCACCGCGGCGGCGGCGAGGGCGTTCGAGACGTGGTGCTCACCGTACAGGCGCAGCTGCACGGGCGCGGAACCGGCCGGGGTGGTGAGCGTGAACGATGGCCGCCCGGTGGCGTCCAGGCGAACGTCGGTGGCCCGTACGTGGGCGTCCGGGGATTCCCCGAACAGGACCACCTTCGCCCTGGTACGGGAGGCCATCGCGCGCACCAGCCGGTCGTCCGCGTTGAGGATCGCGGTGCCGTCGGCGGGCAGCGACTCGACCAGTTCGCCCTTGGCCTCGGCGATCGCCTCCTGGGAGCCGAACTCGCCGACGTGGGCGGTGCCGACGTTGAGGACCAGGCCGATCCGGGGCGGGGTGATCGAGGTGAGGTACTCGATGTCGCCCTTGTGCCGGGCGCCCATCTCCATGACCAGGTGCCGGGTGCCGGCCTCGACCCGCAGCGCGGTCATCGGGTGGCCGATCTCGTTGTTGAGCGAGCCGGGCGGGAAGACGGTCTGGCCGCGGCGCTGGAGCAGCTGGGCGATCAGGTCCTTGGTGCTGGTCTTGCCGGCCGAGCCGGTCAGCGCGACCACGGCGGTGCCCTCGGCGCGGGCGACCACCGTGCGGGCCAGCCTGCCGAGCGCCTCCACCACACTGTCCACCAGGACGGCGGGCACGCCGACCGGGCGGGAGGCCAGCACCGCGACGGCGCCGTCCTCGACCGCCTTGGCCGCGTAGTCGTGGCCGTCCACGTTCTCGCCGACGAAGGCCACGAACAGGCCGCCCGGGCCCACCTTCCGCGAGTCGACCTCGACCGGGCCGGTGACCAGGGCGTCCGGGTCGGCGCCGTCCAGCGTGCCTCCGACAGCGGCGGCCACCTCGGCGAGGGTCAGTGCGATCACTGCTGCTCTACTCCTCGGTCGCCCCGTGCGGCCGTGGTCCGCGCGATGGATTCGCGCAGCACCTCCCGGTCGTCGAAGGGGCGGATCTCGTCTCGTACGTACTGGCCGAGCTCGTGGCCCTTGCCGGCCACCAGCACGGTGTCCCCCGCCTGGGCGCGGGCGACGGCGAGCCCGATCGCCTCGGCCCGGTCGGGGACGACCAGGACGGCGCCGCGCTCGGCCTCGGGCACCGTGGCGGCGCCGGTCAGCATGCTGGCGAGGATCGCCAGCGGGTCCTCGCTGCGCGGGTTGTCGCTGGTCAGCAGGGCGGTGTCGGCGAGACGGGCGGCGATGGCGCCCATCGGGCCGCGCTTGTGCGGGTCACGGTCGCCGCCGCAGCCGACCACGACGTGCAGCCGGCCCTCGGTGACCTCGCGCAGCGAGGCGAGGACGGCCTTGAGGGCGTCCGGCTTGTGCGCGTAGTCGACGACGGCGACGAAGGGCTGTCCGGCGTCCACCCGCTCCAGCCGGCCCGGGACGCCGGGCACGGCGGCGACGCCGGCCACGGCCCGGTCCAGCGGCAGCCCGGCGGCGACCAGCGTGGTGATCGCGGCGAGCGCGTTGGCGACGTTGAACGGGCCGGGCAGCGGAACGGAGGCCTCGGCCTCGGCGCCGTCCGGGCCCAGCACCCGGAAGGTGGAGCCGACCGGCCCCAGCCGGACGTCCACGGCCCGCCAGGCGGCCTCGGCGGCGCCGGTGGCCGAGAAGGTGGTCACCGGGATCTTGGCCTCGGCGGCGAGCCGGCGGCCGTACTCGTCGTCCAGGTTGACCACGCCGTGGCGGGACTTGCCGGGCTGGAAGAGCCGGGCCTTCGCCTGGAAGTAGTCCTCCATGTCCGGGTGGAAGTCGAGGTGCTCGGGGGTCAGGTTGTTGAACAGCGCGACGTCGTACGCCACCCCGTCGGTGCGGCCGAAGACCAGGGCGTGGCTGGAGACCTCCATGGTCACCGCGTCGGCGCCGCGCTCGGCCATCACGCCGAGGATCGCGTGCAGGTCGGTGGCCTCGGGGGTGGTGCGCTCGCTCTTGATCCGCTCCTCGCCGACCCGCATCTCGACGGTGCCGATGACGCCCGGGCTGCGCCCGGCGCCGCGCAGACCGCCCTCGACCAGGTAGGAGGTGGTGGTCTTGCCGTTGGTACCGGTCAGCCCGATCATCAGCAGCCGCCCGGAGGGGCGGCCGTAGACGATCGCGGCCAGCTCGCCCATGACGGCCCGCGGCCGGTCGACGACCAGCAGCGGCAGGCCGGTGGCGGCCGCGATCTCGGCGCCGGCCGGGTCGGTGAGCACCGCCACCGCGCCGGCCTGGGCGGCCTTGGCGGCGAAGGCCGCGCCGTGGTGGTTGGCGCCCGGGAAGGCCACGTACACGTCGCCCGGCCGGACCGCGCGGGAGTCGTGGGTGACGCCGCTGACGGCGCCGCCCTCGACGGGCGCGAGGCCCAGTTCGGCGGCCAGCTCGGCGAGCGGAAGGGCGGTGGTCCCGGTCGGGCGGGGCGGACTCACGGTGGTTTGATCGGGTTTCGGCACGGCGGGAAGGCTATCCGCCGAAGGGTGTCCAGGGCCAAACCGGCCCTGCGCCGCGCCGTGCTCCGGCCCCGTCCGTTCGTTGCTCATCGCTCGCTCACGGCTTCCAGTCGACGGTGAGGTTGGGCGCCTGGCTGCCGCTCGGCGGGACCTGCATGGTCTTCAGGGTGAACTCCATCACCTGCTTGAACACCGGGCCGCAGAGCTGGCCGCCGAAGTGGCCGTTGACCGGGCCCTGGAGGGTGCAGGAGACGGTGTACCGGGGGGCGTCGGCGGGGGCGAAGCCGATGAAGGAGGCGGTGTAGCCGTCGTAGCCGACGCCGTTGGCGGCGCCCCGGTTGGCGGTTCCGGTCTTGCCCGCGACCCGGTAGCCGGGGATGGCGGCCTTGCCGCCGGTGCCCTGCTCGTCGTCGACGACCGACTCCAGCATCGAGGTGAGGGTCTTGGCCGTCTCCGGGCTGACCACCCTGGTCTGCTCCCCCGGCGCGCTCGGTTTGTACGTGCCGTCCGGGTCGGTGACGCCCTGGACGATGCTGGGCGCGACCCGCACCCCGCCGTTGGCGATGGTCGAGTAGACCGAGGTGGCCTGCAGCGCGTTCATCTGCATCGGGCCCTGGCCGAAGGAGATGTTGTACTTCTCCGAGGCGACCAGGTCCTCCGGCTTCTTGAGCATCCCGGGGGTCTCCCCGGGGAAGCCCAGGCCGGTCGGCGCGGCCACGCCGAACTTGCGCATGTAACCGTCGAGGGCCTGGTTGGCCTTCAGCTGGTCGCCGTCGCCGAGGGTCTCGACCGCCTCGATGGTGCCGATGTTGGAGGACTTGGCCAGCACCCCGGCCAGGGTCAGGTACCAGGTGTCGTGGTCGACGTCGTCCTTGAACTGCTGCCCGGCGCGGACCAGCCGGTTGGGCACGGTGACCTTGGTGTCCCAGGTGGCCTTGCCGGAGTCCAGCACGGCGGCCATGCTCATCAGCTTGGCGGTGCTGCCCGGCTCGTACGCGTCGCCCAGGGCGGGGTTGCCCAGCTGGGCCTGCTTGGACAGGCTCAGGTCGTTCGGGTTGAAGCCGGGCGCGGTGGCCATCGCGAGGACCTGGCCGGTCTTCACGTCCTGGACGACCACGTAGCCCTTCTCCGCGCCGGAGTTGGCCACCTGGTCGGTGATCGCCCGCTGGGCGGCCCACTGGATGTCCCGGTTGACGGTCAGCTTCACGTCGCTGCCCGACACGGCCGGCTCCATCGAGCCCCCGGCGGTCGGCACCAGCCGCCCGCCCGACTGGGCGTAGCTGCTGTGACCGTCCTTGCCGGCCAGCAGCTTCTGGTACTGGAGTTCCAGACCGCCGGCGCCCTCGCCCTCGGCGTTGACGAAGCCGACCAGGTTGGCGGCCAGGCCGTCCGCCGGGTAGATCCGCTTCTGGGTCTCCCGGTTGAACACCCCGGCCAGCGGGTTGGCGCACTCGTTGTCCACCCGGGTGCGCCCGCCCTGGTCGGCGGGCTTGCCGAGCAGCTTCTTCTGGGCCTGGCAGGCCCGCGATCCTGCCTGCTTCTCCAGGCCCGACTTGAGGTCGCTGATCTGCTTCTTGGCGGCCGGGGTCTGCTGGGCCGCGAGGCGCTTGTAGCGGCTCTTGGGGGTGTGCAGATCGGCGGCGATCTTCTCCTTGGGCACGCCGAGGATCGGCGACAGCAGCGCGGCCGCCTGCTCCGGCGCGTCCGGGATGCCGGTCGCCTCCGGGGTGAACATCGCCGGGTCGGCGGTGATGTCGTACGCGTCCACGGTGGCCGCCAGGGCGACCCCGTCGGAGGACGTTATCGAGCCGCGCTCGGCGGTGATCGGGATGTTCAGGTAGCGGTTGGTGTTGGCGTCGGCGGCCAGCGCGTCGGCGTCCACCAGCTGGAGCTGCACCAGGCGGCCCGCGAAGACGGAGAACACCAGCGACAGCACCACGGTGATCGCCCGTAGCCGGCGCTTCGGCTCGGCCAGCTTGAGCGCCTTGGGGCGCAGCGGCGGACGGCCCTTCGGGCGCACCGCGGCCTGGCTGCGGGCCGGCGGGCGGCCCTCGGGGCGGCGCTGCTGGGGCGCCCGCGGGGTACGGCCGACGGACGCCGACTTGGCGGGCTGGGCCTTGGCCGACTGGCCCCGGGCGGGCTGGCCCTTGGCGGGCTGACTGCGGCCGGAGGCGGACTGCGCGCTGCCCCGGGGGACCGGACGGCGGCCGTTGCCGCTGCCGGATCCGGAACCGGAAGGCTGACGTGGAGGAGTCATCGGCCGGCACCCCCGCTCGGCTTCGCGGCCGCGGTGGGCTGGACCGGGTTGAGCTGGATCACCGAGTCACCGGCGGAGGCCGCCGGGGTCGGCGCGGGCGGCGGGGCGGCCGGCGGCGGGGCGGCCGGCGGCGGGGCGGCCGGCGGCGGGGCGGCCGGCGAGGGCCCGGCGGCGGGCTGGGCCGCGCCGGACTGGGCCCTGGTCGGCCACGGCTCGGCCGTGGAGCGCTTGACCGGCGGGCTGTCCTGCGCAGCGCCGGGGGTGCCGACCACCTTGCCGCCGTTCGGGACGTCCAGGAAGGCCATCCCGCCGGCCGGTACCAGGCCCAGCTCGGCGGCGCGCCTGGCCAGCGCGTCCGGGGCCGAGTTCTTGTCGATCTCGTGCTGGAGGCTCTGCTGCTCGTCGGTCGCTGCGGTGGTCTGCTTCTGCAGCCGGGACAGCTCGAAGGAGCCCTCGTTGAGCGCGGTGTTCAACGCGAGCAGGCCGAGCAGCCCGGCCGCCAGCAGCACCACGATGAGCACCGCGAACGGCGTACGCCGCCGTACCGGACGCCTGCCCGGCCGGACCGTGATCCGCGCCCTGCCCTGCCCGGGGAGTCCACCCCGCCCCGCCCGGACCTCACCGGCCACCGGCCCCACTGCTTTCCTCCGCCCTTCGGACCCCGCCGGGGCCGGTTCGTCAGCCCCGCTTGCTTCGGTCCCTGATCCTCTCCGCCACCCGCAGCCGTACGGGCGCGGCGCGCCGGTTCTCCTCGATCTCCTCCTCGGTGGCCAGCTCGGCACCGCGAGTGATCAACTTGAGCCAGGGCTGGTGCTCCTCCGGGATGAACGGCAGCCCCGGCGGGGCGGTGCTGGTCGCACCGGCGGCGAAGTACTGCTTGACCAGCCGGTCCTCCAGCGACTGGTAGGACATCACGACGATCCGGCCGCCGACCGCGAGGGCGTCCAGCGCGCCGGGGATGGCCCGGTCCAGGACCTCCAGCTCGCCGTTGACCTCGATCCGCAGCGCCTGGAACGTCCGCTTGGCCGGGTTCCCGCCGGTCCTGCGGGTCGCCGCCGGGATGGCGTTGCGCACCAACTCGACCAGACGCGCGCTGTTGGTGAACGGTTCCTTCTCCCGCTCCCGCAGGATCACCGAGGCGATCTTCCCGGCGAACCGCTCCTCGCCGTACACCTTGAGGATCCGGGCCAGGTCGCCGTGGCTGTAGGTGTTCAGCACCTCAGCGGCGCTGATCCCCCGGGTCTGGTCCATCCGCATGTCCAGCGGCGCGTCCTGCGCGTACGCGAAACCGCGCTCCGCCTCGTCCAGCTGCATCGAGGAGACGCCGAGGTCGAACAGGACGCCGTCCACCCGGTCGATGCCCAGGCGCTCCAGCACCTCGGGGATCTCGTCGTAGACGGCGTGCACCAGGGTGGCCCGGTCGCCGAACGGGGCCAACCGCTCGCCGGACAGCTTCAGCGCCACCGGGTCGCGGTCCACCGCGACCAGCCGCACGTCGGGGAACTGGGTGAGCAGCGCCTCGCTGTGCCCGCCGAGGCCGAGGGTGGCGTCCACCACGACGGCACCGGGGCGGGAGATCGCCGGGGCCAGCGCGTCCATGCACCGCTGGAGCATCACCGGAACGTGCTTGGGGCCCGGTTCGTTGGTGGTCATGCGCGGTGGCGCCCTTCCTCGGTGCGGAGCAGCCCGACGTCCGGGAGCTGCGACCATTCTCGCCCACCGCGCCCCGGCACGACGAAGCGGCCCGTGGTCCCCGCCCGCTCGAGGGGAAGATCGTGACCGCCCGGCGCCGGGGAAGGTGCGCCAGGTGGGCACGGAGCGGGAGGAGGCCACGGGCCGCGTCGAACGGGCCGCACCGGCCGGGAGGACCCCGTTGACGGGCCCCGGCGGGTGTGCTCCACTGCGCCGCAAACTCTATCGCGCGGGTCCTGCCAGTCAATGGCCCGCTCCGGCGCACCACCCGGGCGGCGGTACGGATCACCGCAGGTCGCAGCCGTCGGGGCGGCCCGGCGGCGGTGCGGACTGGGGGCCTTCGGCGGCGGGCGCGCGCCCCCTGTCCGCCACCGCGTGCGGGCACTGTGGGACCAGCCGGGACAAACCCTCCGGTTGTGGCTATGCGCTCGATCACAGCGCCGGGTTCTGTCGCCGCTCTCCCCACCGCGCGGGCCCGATCCGCACTAACGTCGCCACCATGACAGTGACACCTGACCGGCCCTCGCCGAACGCCGCTGCCGCCCCTGCCGGACCCACCGTCATCGACCGCTTCGTCACGGCCAACCGCAGCTACGCGGTGACCTTCCAGGACGGCGGCATGGACGCCCGTCCGGTGCAGAAGATCGCCGTGGTCGCCTGCATGGACGCCCGCCTCGACCTGTTCGCGGCGCTCGGCCTCGAACTGGGCGACGCGCACGTCATCCGCAACGCCGGCGGCGTCGTCACCGACGACACCATCCGGTCCCTGACCATCAGCCAGCGCGCCCTCGGCACCCGCTCGATCGCGCTGATCCACCACACCGGCTGCGGCCTGCTCGGACTCACCGAGGACTTCCGCCGCGAGCTGGAACTGGAGGTCGGCCAGCGCCCGCAGTGGGCGGTGGAGGCCTTCGTCGACCTGGACGGCGACGTCCGCCAGTCCATGCAGCGCGTCCGCACCTCTCCCTTCCTGCTCCACACCGACGACGTCCGCGGCTTCGTCTTCGACGTCCACACCGGCCTGCTGCGCGAGATCGACTGACCCGCTCCGCCCGCCCCGGCCCGGCCGACGACGTCCGGGCTCTCGGGCATTCGGGCGTCTCCGAATGGTGACTTCCGGCCGTCCCGCGAGGGAGAATGCGCCTGCCGGTCGGACCCCGAACCACCTGGGGCGGCCAGGCCGCAGGCCGCCTTCCCGGCACCGGATCCCTCGTGCGGAACCGCCCCCGGGACGGCCGCGTCAAGCATGGGGTGGGGTCCGGCCTCGGGACGGGGCGGGCACAGGGTGCCAGGGAGCGTAAACGGGTGACGAGCTACAACGACCAGGCCGGTCTCGGCAGTCCTGCGGGGGACGAGAAGCAGAGGGCGAACGGGTACCGGCAGGTCGGGCTCCCCGAGCTCGCCGCGGTCGTCGACCGCGTCCGCGCCAACGTCGAGAGCGTGATCGAGGGCAAGCCGGAGGCCGTCCGGATCGCCCTGACCGTCCTGCTCGCCGAGGGCCACCTGCTGCTGGAGGACGTGCCCGGCGTCGGCAAGACCATGCTGGCCAAGGCGCTCGCCCGCTCGCTCGACTGCACCGTGCGCCGCATCCAGTTCACGCCCGACCTGCTGCCGTCGGACGTCACCGGCACCAACATCTACGACCAGCAGCGGCACGACTTCGAGTTCCGCCCGGGCGCGATCTTCGCCCAGGTCGTGGTCGGCGACGAGATCAACCGCGCCTCGCCCAAGACCCAGTCCGCGCTGCTGGAGTCCATGGAGGAGCGCCAGGTCACCATCGACGGCACCAGCTACGAACTGCCCTCGCCGTTCATGGTCGTGGCCACCCAGAACCCGGTCGAGATGGAGGGCACCTACCCGCTGCCGGAGGCCCAGCGCGACCGCTTCATGGCCCGGATCTCGATCGGCTACCCCAGCCCCGAGGCCGAGCTCGCGATGCTGGACGTGCACGCCGGCGCCAGCCCGCTGGAGGACCTCCAGCCGGTCGCGCACGCCTCCGACATCCTCAAGCTGATCGACCTGGTCCGCGGTGTGCACATCGCCGACCCGGTCCGCCGCTACGCCGTCGACCTGGTCGGCGCCACCCGCACCAGCCCCGAGCTGCGCCTGGGCGCCTCGCCCCGCGCCACCCTGCACCTGGTCCGGGCCGCACGCGCCGCCGCCGCGCTGGACGGGCGCGACTACGTCACCCCGGACGACATCCAGCGCCTCGCCGTCCCGGTCCTGGCGCACCGTCTGATGCCGACCGCCGAGACCCAGCTCAGCCGCCGCACCTCCGAGCAGATCGTGGCCGACCTGGTCTCCCGGCTGCCGCTGCCGCGCCCGCAGGGCGGCCCGGCCGTCCGGAGGGGCTGAGGTGGCCCAGTCCGACTCGGCGTCGGGACTGCGGGCCGGGCTCCGCGGTCTCACCACCCGGGGGCGGTCCTTCCTCGCCGCCGGGGTCACCGCGGTGGTCTGCGCGTACCTGCTCGACCAGGACGCCCTGCTGCGCGTCGGCGTGCTGCTCGCCGCGCTGCCGCTGGCCGCCGTGGTGGTGGTCGCCAACACCCGCTACCGGGTGGCCAGCGGACGCCGGCTCAGCCCGCGCCGGGCGGTCGCCGGCCAGGAGGCCCGGGTCCACCTGCGGGTCGACAACGTCTCCCGGGTGCCCACCGGCGTGCTGCTGCTGGAGGACAAGGTCCCTTACGTGCTCGGGCCGCGCCCGCGCTTCGTGCTGGACCGGGTCGAGCCGCGCGGCCACCGCGAGGTCTCCTACCGGGTCCGCTCCGACCTGCGCGGCCGCTACCCGCTCGGGCCGCTGCAGCTGCGGCTGTCCGACCCGTTCGGGATGTGCGAGGTGACCCGCGCCTTCACCGCCTCCGACGTCCTCACCGTCGTCCCCCAGGTCCAGGCCCTGCCGTCGGTACGGCTCAGCGGCGAGTGGATCGGCCAGGGCGAGAGCCACAGCCGCACCCTGGCGCTGGCCGGAGACGACGACGTGATCCTGCGCGAGTACCGGCCCGGCGACGACCTGCGCCGGGTGCACTGGCGCTCCACCGCCCGGTACGGCGAGCTGATGGTGCGCCGCGAGGAGCAGCCCCAGCAGGCCCGGGCCACCGTGGTGCTGGACACCCGGGAGATCGCCCACCGGGGCAGCGGCCCCGCCTCCTCCTTCGAGTGGGCGATCGGCTGCGCCGCCTCCGTCGCCGTGCACCTGCTGGAGCGCGGCTACCAGACCCGGCTGCTCACCGACACCGGGCAGTCCGTGCCCGGGCCGGGCGCGGGCGGAAGCCACAGCACCGCCGACACCTCCGGGCTGGTCCTGGACGCCCTCGCGGTCGCCGACCTGTCCGACGGCGGCACCCTCTCCCGCGCCGAGGACCCGCTGCGGGCCGGCGGCGAGGGCCTGCTGGTCGCCGTCCTCGGCGAGCTGGACGAGGCCCAGGCCACCCGGCTGGGCCGGCTGCGCAGCCGGGCCGGCGGGGCGATCGCCTTCCTGCTGGACACCGGCACCTGGGCCGGCCTGCGGATGCTCGCCCCGCACACCGGCGGCGACGACTTCGAGGCCAGGGTCCGGCAGCTGCGGGAGTCCGGCTGGACGGTCCTCCCGGTGCGCGCCGGGGACTCCGTACCGGACCTGTGGCGGGCCGCCGACGGCAGCAGGACGACCGCCCCCTACCGAGAAGAGGCCGGCGCGTGACCACCCGGGCCAAACTGACCGCGTACTCGGCGCTGGCCACCGCCCTCGCCTCGCTGTGCATGATGCCGCTGCTCACCACCCGCAGCTGGCTCACCCACGCCTTCCTGGTGGTCGCCGTGATCGCCGCGGTCGGCGCGGGCCTGCGCCGCGCCCCGCTGTACCGCTGGACGGTGCCGCTCGGGCAGCTGCTGGTGCTGCTCCTGCTGATGCTGCTCGGCTTCGCCGGCGCCGGCGGGGTGCTGCCGGGACCGGCCACCCTGCGGGTGCTGGGCCAGGTCTTCAGCGCCGGCCTGGACGACATCCAGCAGTACGCCATCCCGGCTCCGCCCAGCGCCGGACTACGGCTGATCCTGGTCTCGGCGGTCGGTCTGATCGCCGTCGCGGTGGACACCGTCGCGGTGACCTACCGGCGCTCGGCGCTGGCCGGGCTGCCGCTGCTGGCACTGTACTCGGTCGGCAACGGCCTGGCCGGGGAGCACGGCAGCTGGGTCTGGTTCGCCGCCGCCGCAGCCGGCTACCTGCTGCTGCTGTTCGCCGAGGGCCAGGACCGGGTCTCCCGCTGGGGCCGGGTGTTCTACGGCGGCGCGCGCGGCGCCACGGAGTCCGGCAGGGTCAACCCGGGCGGCCGCCAGGTCGGCGTGCTGGCCCTGGCGGTGGCACTGCTGCTGCCCGTCGTCCTGCCGAACTGGAGCTCCGGACTGCTGGACTCCGGCTCCGGCGGATCGGGCGGCAAGCACGCCGGCGGGAGCCTGTCGACCAGCCTCGACCCGTTGGTCAGCCTGGAGGCCGCGATCACCAAGCCGACCGACGAGGAGCTGCTCACCTACACCATGGAAAGCCCGCTGGCCGACCAGATCTACCTGCGGACCGGCTCGCTCGACCAGTTCGACGGCACCAACTGGAAGCTCGGCAGCACCGCGGTCACCGACCTCCCGGCGACCCTGCCCACCCCCGAGGGCCTGCGCAACGCCCAGGTCCCGCGGATCGAGGGCGACTTCAAGGTCAAGGAACGGCTGACGGGCAGCTGGCTGCCGATGCCCTACCCGGCCGCCACCGTCCAGGTCCCCAACCGCGGCGACTGGAAACTCGACCCGCTGACCCGCACCGTCCTGCCGACCAACGACAAGGCGATCCGCGGCCTGGAGTACCACGTCAGCGCCCTGGACCTGCGGCCCACCGCCACCGAGCTGCGCCTCGCGGCCTCCGCGCCGTCCGACATCAGGGAGCACTACACCGCCGTCCCGGCCGACCTGCCGCCGGTGGTCGCCGAGAAGGCCAAGTCCGTCACCGCCGGCGCGCGGAACGACTACGACCGGGCGACGGCACTGGTCAACTGGTTCACCGGGCCGGACTTCGAGTACGACACCTCGGTCAACGGCGGCACCGGCAACAACGCGATCGCCGTCTTCCTGCAGGACCGCCGGGGCTTCTGCGTGCACTTCGCCTCCACCATGGCGGCGATGGCCCGGGTCCTCAAGATCCCGGCCCGGGTGGCCGTGGGCTTCACCCCCGGCGACAGCAAGGGCGGCGACAAATACTCGGTGACCGGCCGGATGTACCACGCCTGGCCGGAGCTGTACTTCGCGGGCTACGGCTGGCTGCGCTTCGAGCCGACCCCGAGCCGCGGCGTCCCGGCCCGCTACACCGACACGTCCAGCGCCCCGACCACCGCGCCGACCCAGCAGGCGACCGCCGCCCCGCAGACCGCGTCGGCCGCCCCGGCGCCGACCTCCAGCTCGGACTGCACCCCCAAGCAGCGCCAGCTGGGCGAGTGCGGTACCAAGGACAAGGCCCTCTCCACGGCCGCCGAGGAGTCCTGGCTGCTCTCCGGCCAGGTGCTCGGCACCCTGGCCGCGGTGCTCGCGCTGATCGCCCTGCTGCTCGTCCCGATGCTCTGGCGCACCGCCCTGCGCCGCCGCCGGCTGGGCGGCGGCGGGCGGCGCGGGCCCGGCGGCGGACCGGCGGAGCTGACCGACGCCCAGGTGCTGGCCGCCTGGGACGAGCTGATCGACTCCGCCTGGGACCTCGGAATTCCCCCGGACGAGTCACGCACCCCGCGCTCGGCGGCGCGCCGGATCACCGAGAAGGCGAAGCTGGACGCGGACTCGGCGGCGGCCACCGGCCGACTGGCACTGGCCACCGAGCGGGTGCTCTACGCCCCGCCCGGGCAGGCCGCCACGGAGCCGTTGGCCGCCGACGTCCGCACCGTCCGGCGGGGGATGCTGGCGACGGCCGGGCGGGCCGGGCGGACCCGGGCGCTGCTGCTGCCGCCGTCCTCGGCGCAGCTGTGGTGGCGGATCTCCGACGCGGGGCGGGCGGTCCGGACGGCGGTCGGCACCGCGGTCGAGCGGATGGTCGAGACGCTCTCCGCGCCGGCGCGGCGGGTGCGCGCCCGGCGCGAGCGGTCCACTCCGGAGTCCTGACTCCGGCGTCCGGTCCCGGGACGAGGGTCCGGACACGAAGCCGGGGCGGGGGGGGGGGGGGGGGGGCCCCCCCCCGGCGCACGGGTGGGGCCCGCGGGGGCGGAGCCCCCCCGCGGGGCGGGCCGGCGGCGCGGGCCCCGCGG